>JAKJGA010000125.1 GCA_022704645.1 Spirochaetota bacterium | reverse complement strand
AGTTTTATAATCGAAACACCGACCATCTCTTCTCCCTTGGCGAGAATGCCGAGCTCACGGCCTGCGGCATATGACAGATCGATTATTCTGTTCTTTTTATATGGGCCTCTGTCATTGATGACAACATTAACAGATTTACCGCTCGAAAGGTTTGTAACCTTGAGAACCGTTCCGAAAGGAAGAGTTTTGTGCGCAGCAGTCATATCATACATGTCAAATTTTCCGCCGCTTGCAGTTTTCCTGCCGTGAAACTCACGCCCGTACCATGAAGCATAACCTTTCTGGTCGAATTCAGTTGCAACTTCTTCATTGTCGCTTTCGCGCAGGGAATAATCCTTTTCGCGCATTTTCACACTTGCCGAATCATCAGAGAATTTTCTTTCCTTGGTGTAATCAGAATCCTGACTCTCGTCTTCTTCAAAAATTATTTCGTCATCTGAAAACTCCTTAGTTTTCTCCTTTGATGACGGTTTAGAATCAAAAAGTCCGCTGCCTCTTGTTTTCGCGTATGCGCCGGATGTGAAAAAAACAACCGCCACAGCAATAAAAACTGAAACGCTTACAAGCCTACTGAATATAGACATAAAATACCTCTTCTAACATTCTCTGTTATATTTTCGGAAGCTTACCCGAAAGACTTAAATAACTTCCCGAAAAGATTCTTGACTGAAAGCGTCTTGGAAAAATAATCCTGCTAAAGAGGCAAAAATGAGCATTGTATCGAGCAGACCTACAATTACAAGAAACGAACTTGAAAACGTACTTGATTCGCTTATAAAGGAAGAACTTACAGGCGGCAACAGTGTTAAAACATTTGAATCTTCGCTTTCCGAACTTCTGCAGATAAAACTCTCTCTCGCGGTAAATTCGCTTACTTCGGCGTATCTTCTCATATTCAAGGCTCTCGATATTCAGCACGGTGATGAAATTATTCTGCCTTCATATTTTTCATCCGCTCCTCTCGGAGCCATGACGCTTCTCGGCGCAAAAGCAGTTCCTGCCGATATTGAAGAATCGCATTTTTCGCCTTCAGCGGAAACAGTCAAAAGCCTTATCAATGAAAAGACCAAGGCTGTCATAATCGGACACACTTTCGGCATCGACGCACAGATTTCAAGATTTTCTGACTGCGGTATTCCTGTTATAGAAGACGTTTCCCACGCTCTTGGGCTTGAATTCGAAGAAAAAATTCCCGGCAGTGAGGGTTCATTCGCAGTCGCAGGCTTCACTCCGACAGACATAATCACAACCGGAAACGGTGCTGCAGTATTTACAAAAAACACACGCTATTTTTCACTCATGCGGTCTCTCCGCGGCGGCGATGATGAAGCCGTTTCACTTGACTGCACGATGACTGAGTTTCAGGCGGCGATGGGACTTTCACAGCTCACACGCCTTCAGGACTTTTTACGCATCAGAAGAGAGATTGCCCAGGTATATTATGACAGACTGAGACTGACTCCGCACAAGTCGGTATTTCCTTTCAATCCGAACTCATCATATCAGTCGTTTCCTGTTATCTTTGATGCTTCGGAAGATAAAGTTCTCAAATACTGGAAAACAAATTCGATTCAGCTTTATAAACCGTTTCCGAAAACGATTCACGAACATCTCGGACTGAAATCGATGGATTATCCGCAGAGTGACAGATTTTCAAAAAAACTCTATTCTCTGCCGATCTATCCGACACTGACTCGCAAGGAAATAGAAAAGATCAGCCGAACGCTTGCAAAATTCATTTAAACGGAGGCGGCCATGTACAGAGTATCGGTCGAAGACAAAATATCATCGGCGCACCAGCTGAGAGGCTACAAGGGAAAGTGCGAGAAACTTCACGGTCACAACTGGAAAATAATACTTACCGTAAAAGGCGATAAACTTGACTCAGCCGGAATGCTTATTGATTTTCACGAGCTCAGAGAAATTCTTTCAAACGTTCTTTCGGAAATCGACCATACTAATATAAACGAAGTACTGTATTTTCTGCATATCAATCCGACAAGCGAAAACATCGCCTATTATATATTTCACAGAACGCGGGCGATGCTCGACATGAAAAATTTAACTGATATAAGTGTGGATAAAGTCTGCGTATATGAAACCGACAAGGCGATGGCTGAATATTCGGAATAAAAAAAGCGCCCTTCGGCGCTTATTTGCTTTTTGATCTGTTTTCAAGAACTTCTTTGATTTTATTTTTAAGCTCATCTAAATTCGATGATTTGGTAACGTAGGCATCCGCCGTCCATGTCATAAAATTACTTTTGTAATTTGAATAAGCGGTATAAATGATAATAGGAATTTTTTTGTCGCGGGAAAGAATCTTCCCAAGGGCTTCAATTCCGTCCATCTCGGGCATTCTTATATCAAGAATTACAAGATCGTACTTATTGGTCTTTACCAATTCAACGGCATCTTTTCCGTTCGCAGCCTGATCAACATCATAGCCTTCGTCCTTCAGCTCAAGTGCATAGAGCTCTCTCTGATACTGCTCGTCTTCAACAACCAAAATCTTTGTCATAGCGTTCTCCCCTCAAACATTAATACATTTTAAGCGATATAATTCAAGAAAATTTCATTAATCATGTTACAGGAAATTCGACGATAAACTCTGCTCCGCCGTACTCTTTATTTCTGGCAAGAATTTCTCCTCCATGATCGGTAATAATCTTCTTGCAGACTGCAAGACCGAGACCGACACCGTTTGTCTTTGTAGTAAAAAACGGTTCAAAAAGTTTTGGAATATTTTCAGGTGAAATTCCCTTACCTGTGTCTTTAACCGCAAAATATACTTTTGAATCCTTGAGACCGGTTTCAATCTGAACAAGACCGTTTTCACCCGAAGCATCCATCGCATTTTGAATGAGATTGAGCATAACCTGCTTGAGCTGGTTGAAATCGGATTTCACAAGAGGAAGATCTTCCGCAAGATGAATGTCTGCCGTAATTTTTCTTTCCTGAAAAAGATTCTTGAGAAGATTATATGTGTCTTCCGCGACATCATTGATAGAATGATATTCTTTTATATAAGTATCGAGACGGGTGAAATCCATGACGTTAGATAAAATCTTTTCAAGACGTTCAACCTCGAGCTTTATGACGTCTGCACCGTGCTTGATAGAATCAATATTCTTCTGCCCTTTCGCGATTGTCTGAAGGATGCGTTTTGCATAAAGCCCCATCGTAGCAAGAGGATTGCGTATCTCATGAGCTATATGCGCCGCAATGCGTCCGACAGCCGCCATCTTTTCCGATTCGACAATGGCACTCTGGCGCGATTTAATTTTTTCCATCTGCTCTTTGAGAGAAGAAAGATGCGTGAACGATTCCATAGAAAAAGCAGCCTGCATGGCAAATATAGAAAGCAGTTCAATATTTTCGCGCGAAATCGGAGTATTGTTAAACCGGTTATCTGCGACAATTACACCCAGAGCTTTGTTTCCGGCAACAAGCGGAACCGCGACGAATTCACGCACATCAATAAACTTTCTGAATTCTGCGTCAACTTCAGGATCATTCCACGAATCATATACATGCTTCGGATGAAGCTCGGTCATGCATTTTACAAGAATATTACCGGATGAAACAGGAAAACGCGAAGATACAACATCTGAATAAAATCTTCCTCCCCTTATTCCGCTGGTTACCTTATATGAAGAAACCCTTGTTACCATGTCGACGTTTTCATTCTGTACGGCTCCCCATATCTGAATGGCTTCTTCGAATGAATCCGGCCCGACAGCCATTTTGCCGGAAATTTCTCCAAGCTCTTCATTGTAGGTAAAAAGCATCGCTCTGTTGAAGCCCAATCCGCTTCCGCTTGTAACAGCGGTTAGAATTGAAAAAAGGATTCTGTCTATTTCTTCATCGCGCTGAATCGATTCGGTAATCTGATTAATCAGGGAAATCTGATATTCTTTGCGGATTCTGTCAGTTATATTTTCCATAACCATGACTATCTGTGATTCGCCCTGTACGACAACACGCGAAATTTTGATATCAAAAACCCTCGAACGGCAGTTTGCGAACAAGGTGATCTTCTGAAGAATAATTTCACTGCCTGATTTTTTTACCGATTCAATTGAATTCCACAATACTTCATTCTGACCGAGAAAAACTTCTTTGATTTTCTTGCCGCTTAAAGCCTGCTGACTGAATTCGAATTCAGAACAAAATGTTTTGTTAACAAAAAGAACTTCATACTGCGCATTGACTACAAGAAAGTACGAGTTTGAAGAATAAATGATATTATTATATACTTCGCGGTATTTATCAATTTCGTCCTTCTGCGAATTAGTCATTTTTAGAAGATGTTTTCCGAGATCGACTATTTCATTATGGATGTCTGAAAGATATCCGCCGCCGAAAAATTCGATATCCGGAAGAACAAATTTTCCCTGCTTGAGATTCTGGATGTTTTTTGAGAGATTATGAACTCTCCGTACAAAAAAATAATAAAAACCGGAAAAATGAAGAAATATTTTAATAACAGCGCATACAATAAGCCCAACAAGAAATACAAAATCATTCAGCGGAATATTTTTTTTGTATGAAAGATACAGCATGTACAGAAACACAATATCCGGCAGATAAAATGCAACTTGGACAAACATTGTACGTTTTTTCATAAGATCCTCGGAAAACTTTATTTGTCGAAGGGATATTTTTCCTGCCAGGCACTGAAGCCGCCGGAAACATTATAAACTTTTTTGAAGCCGAATGAGTTAATTCTTTGCGAGGCCCTCGCGCTTCTGACGCCGCTTCTGCAATAGACTACATAAACAGCGTTCTTATCAAGCTTTTGAATCATTTCATCAAAAGTATCAGAATTGACGTCAATAAGAAGAGCGCCGGGAATATGGCCCGCATCGTATTCCTGTGCGGTGCGCACGTCTATAAATACGGCACTTTTAGCTGTAAATATTTCATAGGCTTCGTCGATACTAATCGTTTTATATGATGTCGACGAAAAACACCCAAGCGGAATCAGTAATAAAACCAGTAACTTTTTCATGGCATAATGATAATCCATCTGCATCAATCAATCAAGAAAAATAAGGAATATTTATTGAAAAACCCGTATTGTTTTTTTTAAGTTTTTTCCGCTAAATACTAATTCTTTTTCAATATCTGCCGATAATCGCATGAGATCACTGCCCACCGCCAATTTGCTGAAAAGAGGCGTATATGAATAAGGATATTATTTTCAACAACCAGAGCATTAACATCGAACTTGCAAGCGGATGCTGTAAGGGAAGATGCCGTTTCTGCAC
>JAKJGA010000124.1 GCA_022704645.1 Spirochaetota bacterium | reverse complement strand
CGGGATATTGACGACAGCATTACTTTCTGCAAAGAATACGGAATCAGGCAGATCGTTATTGAAAGAAATTCCATTTCTGCTGAAGTTAAGAAAAATACTTCTGATAGATGTTATTTGTGCAAGAAGGATATTTTCTCGGAAATAATTACTGAGGCTGAAAGATGCGGACTGAAAAATATTTCGGAAGGAAGCAATCTGGACGATATTGATGATTACCGTCCGGGAATGAAAGCATTAAAGGAACTTGGAATAATTTCGCCGCTTCTCGAGTGTTCGATTTCAAAAAATGATGTACGTAAAATTTCTGCAAAACTGGGCCTTTCAACTGCGGAAAAAAAATCATCGCCTTGTCTTGCAAGCCGTATTCCGTATGGAGAAGAAATTGATGCCGGCAAACTTAAGCGCATAGATATGTCGGAAAATTATATTTCATCGCTTGGTTTTTCTGATTTCAGGGTAAGAAGTCATGAAAATCTAGCCAGAATTGAATTTTTACAGAAAGACATTCGTTTAGTTATTGAAAGCAATATTCTTGAAAAGATTTCGTCAATGCTGAAATCTTTCGGCTTTGTGTATGTTTCTGTTGACGCGGACGGTTTTAGAAGCGGAAGTATGAACAGAGTAATTAAGGAGAAACAATTTTGAGGGAAGATATTCTTGTGAGTCTGCTCGAAGAAGTCAGAAAGGGATCTCTTGATATAAAAGAAGCGCTTCAAAAACTTCGTCATCTTCCTTTTGATGATATGGGTTTTGCAAAAATCGATAATCACCGTGAAATCCGGACTGGATTTCCGGAGGTGATTTTCTGCCCCGGCAAAACGCCTGAACAGATTCTTGCGATAGTTAAAAGAATGAATGAAAACGGAAGCAATGTTCTTGCCAGCCGAATGAAGAAAGAAACCGCGGAATTTCTATCTGCTCATTTTCCTCTGGGAGAATATTTTGATGTAGCCGGTATTTTTTATGTAGAAAATAAACCTCTTGTGATGAATTCTAAAACAGTTCTTGTTCTTTCGGCCGGAACATCTGATATTTCAGTTGCGGAAGAAGCTGCTGTCACCGCTGAAAAAACAGGAAACAGAGTTGAACGTGTTTATGATGCCGGAGTAGCTGGAATTCACCGTCTCCTTTCTGCGCGTGACAAACTGCTTTCTGCCGGTGTGGTTATTGCTGTTGCTGGAATGGAGGGCGCGCTTGCAAGTGTTGTCGGAGGTCTTACTGATAAACCTGTGATTGCTGTACCTACAAGTGTTGGATACGGTGCGAGCTTCGGAGGGATTGCGGCTTTGCTTGCTATGCTTAACAGCTGTGCAAGCGGTGTAACGGTTGTGAATATTGATAACGGTTTTGGAGCGGGATATGCCGCATCTCTTATTAACAGACAGATAAAGGAATGACGAGTGAAAAATAAAGTTTTGTATTTTGACTGCTTTGCAGGAATCAGCGGTGACATGACAGTCGGAGCGCTGATAGATTTAGGTGCCGATGAAAAAGAATTATTGAATAGTCTTGATTCTCTGCATCTTCATGGATATCGTATCGAGATTAAAAAGGCTTTAAAAAACGGAATCAGCGGAACTGATTTTAATGTTATAATAGAAGAAGAGCATTCGCATCATTCTCATCATCACCACCATCATTCGAGAAATTTTAAGGATATTTCAGATATTATTAATTCTTCCCCCCTGGATTCATCTGTTAAAGAACTCAGTCTGAAAATATTTCATGAGATTGCAGCTGCAGAATCAAAGATTCATGCAAAGAGCATAGAAGAAGTTCATTTTCATGAAGTCGGTGCGATTGATTCAATTGTTGATATCGTTGCTGCTGCCGTATGCCTGAATATGATTAAACCGGATATAATAATTTCATCTCCGCTCAATCTCGGAGAAGGAACTGTTGAATGCGCTCACGGGGTTTTTCCTGTTCCGGCGCCTGCGACTGCCGAAATTTTAAAAGGCGTACCCGTTTATTCAAGCGGAATAAAAAAAGAAATGACTACTCCGACGGGTGCCGCGATTATAAAATGTATCGCGACCGAATTTTCTTCTTTTCCGGCGATGAAAATTTCTTCAACTGGATACGGTATGGGAAAACGTAATCTTGAAGTTCCGAATGTTCTGCGTGCAGTTATCGGCGAAATGGACCATTCTGAAAAGAAGATTATGATTGAAACTAATATCGACGATATGAGCGGTGAAATCTTTTCATATATAATGCCGAAGTTATTGGACAATGGAGCGCTTGATGTTTTTATTACTCCGGTAATAATGAAAAAGGGGCGTCCTGCCCATGTCTTAAGCGTATTGTGCGGAAAGGATCATGTGAATACGCTGGAAGATATTATTTTTACAGAAACAACGACATTCGGTACACGCCGTTATGATGTGGAACGTACCGAACTCGAAAGAAGCATAACTAAAGTAAAAACTTCTTACGGAGAAATATCTGTTAAGAAAGCATATTTAAACGGAAAGTATCTGAAGTTCTCACCAGAGTATGATGAATGCGCTGATGCAGCAAATAAACACGGAGTTTCCGTGCGTGAAGTATATAACGCCGTTACGGCACAAATAAAAGAATAGGAGAATTGATATGCACATTCCAGAACAAATGATGAACGGAGCGGTTTGTCCTGTAACGGCCGGAATCGCTGTTACAGGTCTCGCTATTGCGGGTTATGCCGCGCTAAAAACAAAAAAGAAACCGTCGCCGTTTTTATTCGCGGCTGTTGCGGCTTTTATTTTCGCAGCGCAGATGCTTAATTTCCCAATCGGCGGCGGAACATCCGGTCACTATCTCGGAGCAGCTTTTGCCGCAATCGCGCTTGGTACACCTTTCGGAATTCTTGCAATGGCATTGATTGTTGCGCTTCAGGCTGTTGTTTTCTCTGACGGCGGACTTACAGTTTTAGGCGCCAATATCGTCAACATGAGTATTGTCGGTGCGGGTCTTGCCGGAATTCTTTACTCGATGTTTTTCCGTAAAAATGAAAATGCTTTGAGCCGATTAAGCGGTGTCTTTTTTGTTTCATTCCTGTCTGTAATCGCTGCGGCTTCACTTTGTTCGTTTGAACTATCAATTTCAACAGCTGGAAGTGCCGGAGATATATTCAGCGCAATGATGAAACCTCATTCACTTATAGCTCTCGCGGAAGCATCGGCAACTGTTGTCTTTGCTGCAGTTTTTTCAGGAATCAAATTGCAATCAAATGACCGCATGTGGAATAAGTCTCTTATAATTTTGGCAGCTTTTATAATGGCTCTTATTCTTTCGCCTTTTGCGAGTTCCTTTCCTGACGGGCTCGAATCCGCTGCTGAAAATCTTGGCATATTAAAAGAAAGCGCACCTCTTTTTGTTACTCCGCTTTCTGATTATACCGTTTCAGGAAGTGATAAATTCTGGGCAGTTTCTCTTGCAGGTGCTTTCGGAATTCTTTTAATTATGATTTCGGTTTTGATCGCAGGGTTATTTTTTAGAAAAACTGCTAAGGCTGTTTTGAAAAAATAGATCAGTCATAAAAACGCTTTCGTTACAGGAAGCGTTTTTAAATATTTCCAATTTGATTTAAAATAAGGCGCAGAATCAGATTCTGTGCCTTATATGTTTTAAGAGAACTGATACGGCGTAAATTCCTGCTGAAACAAGAACTACAGCCGCTCCGCACGAACTTTCAGTATAATAAGATATCATAAGACCGGCGATTCCCGATACTAGACCGATGAGTGCTGAAAGCGCAAAGTATGCTCTGAGATTTTTTGCGTGAATTCTTGCCGCTGCTGCGGGAAGAATGAAGAGAGAATTGATTATAAGAATTCCAACCCATTTTATTGAAAGAATTACTATCAGTGCGACAAGAATTGAAAAAACTGTTTTGACAATGAAGGGATTGATAATTTTTCCGTAAAGAAGAGAAGGCTCAACGCTTATCAGGGAAATTCTTCCTGAAAGGAAAATCCAGAATAAGATTACTGCCGCAAGAATGACTGCAAGGTATACTATCTCTGATGGCGTTATCGATAGAATATCACCGATTAAGTAAACTGTATATTTTGAAAAAGAACCCCCTCTGCTGAGAAGAGCTATTCCGAGGGCGGTAGTCGCTGAAGCGAAAACCCCCATTACTGTGTCTCCGTCGGCTTTTGTCAGTGATAAAAAAATGTTAATTGCAACAGCAAGAATTACTGCAAAGAGAATCATTACAGGTCTAGGATCCGCAGTAGAAAAAAGAAGACCGACTGCAAGACCGGTTAGTGCTGAATGTCCGATAACATGAGAAAAAAACGACATGCGGTTTCCGACAACCATTGTGCCGGTGAGAGCTATTGCCGGTGAAATTATCATAACGGCAAGAAGAGCCGTTTTCATGAAGCCGTATTCTGTCCATTCAAAAGGAAGTATTTCGATGATCGAGTACCAGAATTGCATCATAAACCGCCGTAAATATGGTGATCTGATTTTGCTCCGGAAAGCCTAAAGTAAACTTCTCCCATTTCGCGGCGGAACTCTCTGCTTGAAATAACTTCGGAAGGAGTTCCGTGAGTTATTACTTTTTCATTTATGAGATACATTTTGTCGGCGTGTTTTGAAATTGCACCTATATCATGCGAGACGACGAGAATCGTCATGTGGAATTTTTTTCTGAGAGAACAAATCAGTTCGTAAAAAATATCGATTCCTTTCGAATCAAGCGCCGTGACTGGTTCGTCCAGCAGAAGAATATCCGGAACAGGATTGATTGAAGCCGCAAGAAGAACTCTCTGAAGTTCACCGCCTGAAAGTTCTCCTATGCGGCGGTCTATGAGATTTTCTGCTGAAACTATTTCGAGCAGTTTGATTTTCATTTCTCTGCGCTTTTTAGAAACGCGAAGCCACGTGAAAGGATATCCTTCTGAAAGAAGAAGAAAATCGCAGACGCTTACAGGCGAGTCTTTTTGTACGGCGATTTTCTGCGGAAGATATCCTATCCGAGGCTTTTTTTTGCCGGAAGAAATACAGAAATCGATTTTTCCCGAATACGGAATTTCTCCGAGAATTGATTTGAGAATGCTTGTTTTTCCTCCGCCGTTGGGCCCGATGATTGCAGTCAGTTCTCCGCAGGAGAAAGACAGGCTGATATCAGAAACGGCTTTTCTTCCGGAAAATTGAACCGAAAGCGAGCGGATGATTGTGCTGCATCCGCCGCATGATGATGAGCAGTGATTATTCAATCAAAAGCCTTTTTTAGAACAGCAAGATTTTGTTTCATAATATTGATGTATGCTTTATTATCATC
>JAKJGA010000123.1 GCA_022704645.1 Spirochaetota bacterium | reverse complement strand
GACATAAAGAAAAAAATTCTTTTTTTCCTGAATGATGACTCGTATCTGTTGAAAAACCTGATAGAGGAGATTTCCGAACAGATTAAATATATACCTGAAGCAGAAAAAGAAAATCTTTCTGCTCTTATAGATATACTCTGGGATACCGACCAGAAGGCAAAATCAATTTCTGTAACCCGCATTCAGGATATTGATTTTGAAAAACGCTACCTGAAAAATCGAATAATAAGACTCTGTGAAATAATCGGAAGAATTTCTATTGAGGACGCATCGTCTTCTCTCGTTAAAATTTTCAATTACATTAAAAAATATCATGACACTGAAATTTTTGACGCCGCAACAATCGCTCTCTCACGTCTTAACTATCCGTACATGCTGAGTGAACTCGAGGTTCTGCTGATGAGCGGTGACGAATCCGAAAAAATGAAAGCAGTTGATTTGTTTTCACTTTTTTCCGATCAGAGATCACTAAATATTCTTCTGGATTATCTAAAGGACAATCACAAATCCAACGATGACATGGCACTAAGAATTCTTAACATTGTTATCAGACGCGATATTTCAAACAACAAAGCGGCAAGCCAGATAGCTAAGGCAATTTCAGAAACAAATGCTAATCCGGAAATAAGAAAAACAGCTGTTCAGCTTATCGGAAAATGCGGATTTGAACAGGACGTTCTATATCTTAATGAACTTTTTGTTGAAACGACAGACAACTCAACAAGAGAAGGAATTGTCAGAGCGCTTGATTTTCTTCTCAAATCAGTTTCATCAGA
The DNA here is from genome assembly GCA_022704645.1 of Spirochaetota bacterium. GTDB lineage: Bacteria > Spirochaetota > UBA4802 > UBA4802 > JAFGJZ01 > JAKJGA01. Next base: position 4,554 of record JAKJGA010000123.1, on the reverse strand, counting down.
ATCAAAAAAATCTGTAACAACTCTCTTGAAGAAATGCCTGCTTGATTCTTCAATAAAAGTCAGAATGTTTGCCTGTATGGCAATGCTTCAGGACGGTTCAGCTGATGCACTAAAAACAATCCGAGACATGATGATAATCCGAAATAAGGCGGTACAAAGAGATATACTCAACACCCTCGAAAGTTATATCACAGTCGAACTGGGGTTTTTCTTTATATCCCTGCTCAGGGAAGAATATGCAATATCACAGGACATTATTCCACTTCTCAGATATCTTCCGTACGAAGACAAAAAAGATATCGATCACTTTATAATAAATATCTTTAAAAAGCACGAAGGTTTCGGAGATTCTTCCATCGATCTTTCAAAAGAATATATGAAAGAAGAAGAATATTTCAAATCGGCGAAAATTGAAAATCTGACTCTTATGTTTTTTGATATAATCAACTACGAAGAAATTCTTTCACAGTCATCAAGTTCTGACAGTTCTACTGTTGCTAAAATTATTTTTTCTACAATACTTGATGTAACAAAGGAAAACAGCGGAACAGTGAGCAGAATGACCGGAGGGAAAATCGTTGTATATTTCCCGAATCCTCTTTCCGCAGCATCCGCAATGATAGAGATTAATGAGAAAATATCTTTCTATAATTCCAAAATTCTGCCTGAGTACCAGGTTCTTTTTTCTGTATATCTTACTCAAACGGACGCATATGTAATTTCAGAAGAAATTATTCTCATTCCTTATCATGAGTCAGAAATTCTTTTAAAATCTCCTTTTAAGAAACGTCTGTTTGTTAACGAAAACTTATCTCAGATCCTAAATTATTCTTTCAAGTGCGGAATTTTTTCTGAACTTGCATTCGATCTAAAAGGCAGCAACTTTTCCGTTTCTGAACTCCAGAATCCGTTAAATTTCACCATGGCCGCTGATGAAATGATTATCCGCCTTAAGGATGAAGAAAAAAAGCGAAAAGAAATTGAACAACAGCTTGAAGAAGCCATGAGGATTAAGAACGAGCCTAAAACGCGGAACATGAGCGCTTATACGAACAAGATGGATGAAATCGGCCGAATAATGAAAAAGGAAATTCTTGAAGTCAACAAATACATCAGCAAGCGTTCAACCGACAGAGAACTTATAAAGAATACTGAAAAAATGCTCAACAATATTTACAAAAGATACATGCTGGAAGTTTCAAAAACGGTAATGGAATGACCGTTAAAATCAATGAATGTTCATATGACGACAATTATCCTGTCCGTCTCGATTCTTATTTGTCTGAAAGATTTTCATATCTTTCAAGATCTTCCTGGCAGAAAGAAATTAAATCAGGACGTATTCTCATAAATAGCACTCCGTGCTTTCTTTCTTCTCTTTTGCTCAAAAAGGGAGATCTGATAAAATTTACTGCTGAAGAAAAAGAAGAACCCCCTGTGGATTTTTCTTATAAAATACTTTACGAAGATTCTTTCTTTATAGCAGTTCAAAAAAGCGGAGATATGCCTGTCCATCCTGCCGGAAAATATTTTCAAAACACTCTGCTTTATATTCTTGAAAAAGAATATTCTGCCAAGCTTTTCCCCGCTCACCGCATAGACCGCGAAACATCGGGAATAGTTCTTTTCGCGAAAAACCCTCAAACAGCCGCAAAACTTCAGGAAGAAATTTCAAAGGGTCAAAAAACTTATACCGCAATTGTCCGCGGAAAAACTCCTTCAGAATTTGAAAACTCCGCTTCAATAGGAGATTCTCCGGAAAACATGAGCACTGTCAGAAAAAAAAGATTCGCCGGAAAAGATGGAACAGAAAAAGCATATACTTCATTTAAAACAGTATTCAGCTTCGGAGATTTCTCTTTTATCAAAGCATTTCCCGAAACCGGAAGACTTCATCAGATAAGAGTGCATCTTGAAAATTCAGGTTTTCCCATAGTTGGGGATAAAATCTACGGAGGAGATGATTCTCTTTTTGTCCGTTTTATTAATGAAGGAATGACGCCGGAACTCGAAGAAAAACTACTCATGAAACGCTGTGCTCTTCACGCCGCATCAATTGAGATAAAACATCCTGATAACGGAATAAATATTAAAATAAACTCTCCTATGCCGGAAGATTTTATAACTTTTATTAAAAGGCATCGTAATGGCTGAAATAATATATCCGCCGAAAGCAAAGCTGTTTTGCGGTTTCATCTATTCGGATGAAGAAATTCTCGATAAAACAATTTCATTACTTTCTGAAAGCTACGGTAAAATAATTCTGAAATCTGAAAGTTTTCCATTTCAGCACACCTGCTATTATGAAACGATGGGGCAAAACCTGAAAAAAGTTCTAATTGCTTTCGACCTGTTAATTGAAAGAGATCAAATGGCTTTGATAAAAATTCATTCAAACGAAATTGAGAATTTATTTTTAGACAATGGAAAACGCAAAATAAACATTGATCCGGGCTATCTCACTCTTTCAAATGTTTATCTTGCATCATGCAAGGAATACTATCACCGTATTTACATAGGTAACGGAATCTATCTTGAAAATGAATATTATTGGTCAAAAAAAGATTATGTGTTTTTCGAGTGGACTTATCCGGACTACAAAACTGAAGGTTATTTGAAATTTTTTAAAGAACTGAGAAAAATTTATGCGCAGGAGCTGAAAAAATAAAAAGGGAGGAATCGTCATCGAATTTCCTCCCGTCTTTTTTCTTGCGGCTGTAAACCGTTTTCGGTGTTTCAACTTTAGGCGGCTTTGATTTCAGCCTGATGCCCTTTTTAATAAGCTTCAGAAACTGTTCTTTTTCTGTTTTCATAAATTCCTCTCTGCCGGAAATCTGCATTTTTTCATAAACCCGTCAAGAAAATATTTCTGATTCTATTTCAGTTAATAACCGACAATTAAACGTATGCGATTATTCAGTTATAACACCGGTGATATAATGATTCATAAACATCTGCTTTTTATCATATTGTTATTATTCCTTTCATGCGCAAAGACTGAAATAAGACAAAGTCCGTCATTTGACAGACTTTCTAATTTGATGTCAGAAACTTTCAATAGTCTGGCAAAAGCCTCGGAAACTATTTCATCCAAAAATCTTATAAAAAACCTTTCTCATCTCAACAGAATGAATTACGGCGGATCTCACTATTATCCGCTTGAAAGAGAAGCAATTACTGAAATTATTAACAGTTTATCTTCTTCGGATTTTTCTGAATGCATTTTGATGAATGCCGAAGGAAAAATAATTTATACTATGAAGGATGATGAAATTCTCGGAAAGAGTTATGTTTCTTTCGGTTCATCTCCGCTTCCTTCACTTTTTGAAAAGACTATTGCCGGAGAACAATCTATTTATGACTTTTCAATCTTTCCTTCTTCGTCAACTGATCCGGCTGTCTTCTTTGCCGTACCGGTAAAAGACCAGGAAAAAATTATCGGAGTACTTATAGGGGCTGTGCCTTCAGAAAAAATAAAAAGTTCAGTTTCCAATCTGGCTATGATAACAGATAAAGATAACAATATCCGGTATCACATGAATAGCTCTCTTTTTATGAAGAATTCTTCAGAAGGGGAAGAAAAATCATTTCACAGTAAAACTTTCGAATTTAAAGAAATTTACTGGAAGATTTATCTCAGATAAAATTATAAAGAAGTTATTCTTTCAGCAAATTTTGAGCTCTTGTTTAATTAAACATTTCCTTTACGATATTCTTTATTTTATCATCAAACGGTCCGGGAAATCTCAAATCCGAAGATATTTCTTTTTCAATTTTCTGTGATAAAGTAACCAGAAAATCATCACTCAGAGACATCAACTTTTTCTGAATCATTTCAGGCAGAATAAAAGAAAATAACACGGAAGAATCAAACCATTTTCCTTTCAATATATCCCTGCACGATCTATTGGAAACTATCTTGTTGTCTTCTTCCTCGTCATCAAGATTTGAAATCACCAAAAGATTCGGCCTCATTCTTTCGGCATCTTCATTCGTGAAACAGTTTTTTATCATAACGACAATGTCGCAGTTTCCGAAAATGTTTTCGGCAGTTGTTGCAAGAGCACCTGTTCTTTCAAATGAAAGCATAACTTTTTCATTGCTGTCAAAACCGAGAATTCTTTCGCATGACATTTTTTTCAAAAGCTTAACTGAACGCATAACCGATGAATTAATTCCGATAAATCCGACAGTGCTTTCTGAAAGCTTCTGCCTGTGCTTTGTAAGCATTTTTGAAACTGCAGTTATAATAAACAGCGGAATTTCGTCATAGTAGTTTGAAATAAATGGAATGTGAATGTTTTCAGTCATATGCTGATAAATAGAAACATCATGACTGTCATCAAGAAAAAGAAAGCGTATCGAAGAAAAAGATTTTTCGAATGAGTTTAATGTTTTGTAAAGGTCTTCAAGAATTTCATATTCCAGCACAAAAGGAAAAGCGTTTATTTCCGAGAAAAGCGAAGCAGAAAGAGAATCGGCTTCGGCTCTTGCATATTCGCTGAAAAACAGCTTAGACTCTTTTGCTCTTTTCTTATTCAATACCGAAATGAA
>JAKJGA010000122.1 GCA_022704645.1 Spirochaetota bacterium | reverse complement strand
GATGAAAGAAAGACTGAAAAATATTGCGCTTATGTCTGGAAAAGCAGAATAAACAATATCCGCAAGTATGTAAAAAAAGGTAATTTCCTGGACATCGGGTGTTCATTCGGTCTTTTCCTTAAATATGCGTCGGAATATTTTAAAACTTACGGAATCGAAATATCGAAATACTCTTCTGATTATGCAAAAAAGCATTCTAACTCAATAATAGAAAATGTATCATGGGATAAATATTATCCAAAGACAAAATTTAGCTGCGTCACCATGATTGAAGTTATAGAACATTTTTTTTCTCCGGGAGAAGTAATATCGAAAATATATGATATGCTTGAAACCGGAGGAGTTGCTGTAATTCAAACTGCTGATATGGAAGCATGGCAGTCTCTTAACGCCGGAGAAAATTATCATTATTATCTGCCGGGTCACTTGTCGTATTTTTCAGAAAAAAATCTCACTGAACTTTTGCTGAGAACGGGTTTTAGGAAAGTTAAGGTTTTCCGTCCTGTTGATTTTCCGTTATATGCAAAGCTTTTGAAATCCCGCGGAAGTTTTAAGAAAATTGCCGATTATAGAAAATGGATACAGATATCACTTTATCATTTTAAGGGCCATTTTAAGCGTAAAGGAAAACCGCTTACTTCTTCTATGGTAATCTATGCTTTCAAATAATTGATGGCGGCGCCGATAGTTTCCGGAATTTCGGAAGCATTAAGTGTAACAGAGTTATTCTGCTTCTTTAGGTCAGCACATAAACCATGAACATATACGGATAAAGCGATTCGGCGCAGTATTTCTTTTTGCGTTGAACAGAAAGTTCCGATAATGCCTGTCAGGACATCGCCGCTTCCGGCAGTTGCAAGAAGATTATTTCCGCTTGTGTTTACATAAGAAAAATCAGAAGAAGAACAAATCGTGTCATGTCCTTTCAATACTGTGAATGCATTGTATTTTTCTGAAATTTCAATTGCAGAATCGATTCTGTTTAAAGTTATTTCAGAAGTTTTTTTGTTTAACAAAATCGAAGCTTCACCTTCATGAGGAGTCAGAATCAATGTTTTTATGTTTAATAATTCATTTCTTATTTCGGGAATAAGTTTTAATGCATCAGCGTCTATAATAATAGTTTTTTCCGCCGGTATAATTTTAATGATTTCTGAAAGCAGTTCTTTTTTTGTTTCTTCTGTACCGAAACCAGGACCTATTATTATTGAGTCAAATTTTGATAGTGCGGATTTGATGTTTTCAAAGAAAAATTCCCTGACTATTATTTCGGGAATTTTGCCGGCCATTGCAATGCGGGAAGCAGATTCGGTAAATATCGTTACAAAGGATGCGCCCGATTTCAAAGCTCCCATTGCCGAAAGAAGAGCAGCGCCTTCAAAAGGGATAAAACCGCCTATGATTGCAATTTTTGGTTTGTTGTATTTATGAACTGTTTCGGAATAATCATTCAGTTTTTTTAAATCAGATTGTGCATCTGATGAGTCATATGTCTCTGCTGAATATTCTATAGATTTTAATGCACTTTTGGGGAAATAAGGATTAATGATATTTATTTTGCCGCAATAATATTTTCCCGGATATACTGCGCATTCAGTTTTAAGCGAGTGAACGGCAAAAGTTTCATCAGCTTTTACGATGGTTCCGTTTGAAGTAAGACTTTCGTAAGAAAGTCCGGAAGGAATATCGCATGAAAAAATTATTTTACCGGATAGGTTCATTTTCCCGGCTGTATCCGCATAAATGCCCCGGAGTATTCCATTGATTCCTGTGCCGGTCAAACAATCGAGAATCAGGCTGAATTCATCAAAAATAAAATCAGTACGTATCGGTATTGATTCAGTTTGAAGAAGAGAAAAGAAAAATTCTGGATTTTCACCTAGAGAATCTGTGCGGAGAGGGAAAACTGAAACATCAAATCCCATGCAGAAAAGGTAATAGGCAGAAGCAAATCCGTCTCCGCCGTTATTTCCTCCGCCGCATACAATTGCAATTTTATCGGATTTGTTTATTTTCGCTGCAACGGCTTCTGCGAATGAACGCGCAGCATTGGACATTGTTATGCGGGAGGCAAATTCAGAAAGTCTGTCAAGATCAGCCGACTGGCTTTGTGAAAGTATTGCTATTCCCATGCATAGATGCTGATTCCTTCTCTTGAAACGGAATATGAATAAATTTTTCCGTTTTCATCAGAAAGAATTTCGTCATAGTAAGATTTTTTTTCTTCGAGATCTATGCTGAGATTGTTAAGAATGTTTTCCTGGAAGCTCCAGATTACGAAACGTATATCCTTTCCTTCGACTTCCCAGAATACGAGATATTTGTCTTCAAGAATGGTGAAAAGTTCGTTCTTAGGATCCGGAAGAGTTGTAACTTCTTTTAATTTTGAATTATTTTCAATTTCGATACGGAATATTTTCCGGAACTTGAAACGTGTTCCGTCATAAAATGAAACGGATATTATTGCTGAATTGTTTTTTCTAAAAGGTATAATTTTTTCTATTACGGCATTATATCCGGATGAATTGCTGAATGAGTTTTTATCAAATATTGAAAAATATTCGCGTTTTTTATTTTTGAATACTGAAAGAGACCAGCTTTCGAACGTGCGGCTTACTACAAACAATCTGTTGTTTTCATCTGTAAACATGTTGTCAATATAGTAAAATGGCGAATTTGTAAGACCATCCTGGCCAAGCGTTTCCTGAAGTTTTCCGTCTTTTGAAAAAATAAGAATGTATGACGGCGAAATTTCGCTATTGCCGGTCAGTTTCGGAAGTTTGTTCTGAACATAAATATTTCCGTCTTTATCATCGGTAATTTCACCGATAGTTGAAAAATCGAATTCAGAATAGTTTTTATCAGTAGAAGCCGATTTGGGCCCGATTATTCTGATTATTTCACCGTTTTTTGAAAGTACTAAGAGACGTTTTGATTCATTGTCTGCGCAGTAAATCGCCTTATCTGAAATTCTAATATTGAACGTCATGTCCAGAATATCTGCATTATCACGGAAAACAAGACTTATTCCGCCGTCAGATGATTCTGGTTTAATGTGACAAAGAAGATCCGGATTGAGTTTGCTGACTTTCCATCTGTTGCATGCAAATAATGTAAGCAAAACAGTTAAGGTGATTGTAATTTTTTTCATTGCAACGCCTTATTAAAGAAAATCGTTTTCAAGCTTTTCACGGGTTGTTATAGTGAAAAAGTTATCAAGCCTGGCTGTTTTGAAAATGTTCTGAATTGAATTGTTTAGATCGAAAAACACAAGTTTAATTTTTTTGCTCATTGTGTTGTTTAGAAATTTGACCAGAGTTCCTATCGCTGAAGAATCAATATATTCAAGTTCTTTGCAATCGATAGCGATAAGTTCGGGTGATTTTTCGATTAAGCTGTGCCACAGTTCCTCGAATTTGTTGACATTCCCGATATGGAATTCGCCTTTTATGTGAACGATTATTGTCGATTTTTTTTCTTCAACATTAAGATCCATAGATTCCTCTCTCTGTATGGAATTGGATTGCCAGAACCCGAAACCATTATGTCTGAAACATACGCATATAATCAAGACATTTTTGAGCGGTCGGATGATATATAATTCTTACAAAAAGAAACCGAACTATTAAAGCAGACATTATTATCGGCAAATAGCTTGACAGATTTTTATTGTTTTTAATTATTGCATAAACAGGTCTTTAGCTCAATTGGTAGAGTAGTGGTCTCCAAAACCATTGGTTGCAGGTTCAAGTCCTGCAAGGCCTGCATAACAGGATATCTTCGAATTCGATACCTATTCAATCCTTCTTGATTTTTTTAAGAAGGATTGAGCAAGGTTCCTTTCTTAAATCATGAAGCCATCATTTTTGATATAACAGCTATAAAAATCATTGGATCTGAAATTTTGAAATAATATGGTGTTTTACTGTTTATTGCAATAATTTCAATAATATCACTATTCCAGGACTTATTTGCTGAAATTATTGAATCAAACTTTATTGATTTATGACCGGTTTTCACTATTTCAAGAGAAGATTCCGTTAATACAACAGCTCCCAGATCGTCATATACAAGCTCAGTGTCGTCATTGTTTATTCTTTCTTTAAAATAATCAGCAAGGCTTTCATATAAACAGGAAGGTATTTTCGGTAATGATGTAATTGTTATTGGTTTTGGTTCAAAATTATTTTTTCTGCATTCTTCAAGATTTTTATATTCCTGAATTGTTTGATTGAATTCTTCGCGGCGTGAAGCCGGCAGTTGGAATGTTGAAAAGCATCTGTTGATAAGATTTTCTTCCTCCTCGGAAAGATAGTTGTCGGCAATGGCTATTTTAATTATTTCGCTAATTATTATATCGTTTGCATGAGAGATAAAGTTTTCGGGAAGATGCTCTGAATATTTTTTTATAAAGAGTTCTTCTTCTTCTGAGATTTGCTGGTCATTAAAAACTCTGTCGATAAGAATAGAATAATTAGACATCAAAATTCTTTGTTTAACGGCGCTTCCCATTTTAGTAATTTTTGATAATAGTTCTTCTGCTTTATTCAGCGGTTCGTTCATTATAGCTTCTGAAAATGCCTGGATGATTTGTTTGTTTTTCTTTGCCTTAAGTGCAAAGGCAATCATTGCAGCAATTCCGCCTGCAATTAAATATCCCCAAAATGCTAATGAGTTCAAATTTGTAAAAAATATAATGAAGAGCACAGCAGGCATAGATATCAAATATAATGTTGTAATGATGTTTTTGCCGGTAATTTGATCCACGGATACTTCTTCTGTGAAACTTGCAGTCTGCGGTTCTCCGTTTTTATTTTCTTCAATCTTGTTGGAAGAAGATGAATCGCTTATTGATTGTCTCACAATTGATCCATACGATCCGGCAGCGGTATGAGTATTGCGGGAATTGAATCCTACGCGTAGTCCCTTGATTCCTCCCGGCACTAAAAATCGGCCTTTAGAAATGTTTAAAATGACTACACTGCCAAGTGAAATCCTTTTTTTTAATTCGGTTCTCATAAATTATACCGCCTTTTGTAAAGCGTTTATAAGCAAATGGGCTAATTTCAAGAAATTAATCACTATAATAATAATTTTTTTAAAATAGCATTTCAATGAATATGCCTCTGGGAGGCTGATTTGTATTATGGTTATTTGATGATATAGTAAAAATAACTACTTCGAGAGTCTCGATAATATATTGGGAATCAATAGAAAACGGATTGACGAGGTCAGGCCGCGCGGCTGAAATATCCGTATATTACAGCTGTAATATTATTAACTGAATTTTCCTGCCGGAAGGTGTTTTTATGAAAGCTTATCTTTTTGATTTTGACGGAACCCTTGTTGATACAATGGAAGGCTTTGCCGACATTGC
>JAKJGA010000121.1 GCA_022704645.1 Spirochaetota bacterium | reverse complement strand
CTAAAGCAATTTACGTTAAAGATGCGCCTTCAGATTTTTCCTGGCCGGTCAAAAAAATAGTTTCCGTCACAAAAGAATCCGGCATCTCTAAGGGAATCGGAATTTTCATTAAATCAAATCCGGGAAGTAAAGTATTCAGCGCATGCGACGGAAAAGTTGTAAAAATAGGATATATGCGCGGGTATGGAAACTATGTCGTTGTTTCTCATGGCGGGCGTTATCTGAGTATTTATTCGATGATTACACCGGGAGAAGTGAAACCCGGCAGTTGTGTCCGGAAAGGAGACGCTATAGGCTTAATCAACAGGGATTCGGGCGGTGTTCATTTCCAAATAAGTAAGAGCGGCAAGCCGTTAGATCCTGAAAAGATTCTTCCTCAAAGGTCTTAAGTTTCTGTATGACAATTCCTTGATTACTTTATAAATTGAATAAACATTTTCGGATAGAAATTTGAAATTAATGGTATCTGAGCTGTCATTAGGTGAATGATAGTTGGGATTTCTGAGTATTCCTGTATCCGTGAACAGTACAGCCGGAATTCCGTTTCTGATAAAGGAAATATGATCAGATTCAGCTATACCTCCGTATGATGCGGGCAGAGCTGCTGAAATTATTGTTTTCGGAGAATGGCGGTTGAATATTTTCGCACAGATGTCGACAGCCTTTACGCATGACGGAAGAGAGACAATTGAAAGAAAATTTCCCCTTGATGGATAAATTTCTTTCATGTTATCATCCGGAAAATTTTGTTTTGTGAACATTCCTGCATAACCAAGCATGTCAAGGTTAATCATAAGAGTTATATCTTTTCCTGATTTGCAGCAGTTTGAAGCATGAACCGAACTTCCCATTTTATCTGTCGAAAAGAAAGGCGGTTCTTCGAGTGTAAAAGCTGTAAAACGAAGAGTATTTTTGGGAGTTTTCCCCGACATCAGTCTGCAAATTTCAAGTAATGCAGATATGCCGCTTGCATTATCGTTTGCTCCGCGGCTGTTTTCAACAGTATCGTAATGAGCACCTATCAGGATTATGTCTTTTGATTTTATTCCTGCTATATCAGCATAAATGTTTCGAACAGTTTTGCCTTCAACCGTAAAAACCTCTTCGCAGACTTTGAGACCGAATGATTTGAATGTTTCCGAAATATAGTCAGCAGCGGCATTCAGATTATCGTGGCAGGCGAGAGAGCGTTCGCCGATTCTTTCTGACAATTCGGATACATGCTTCTTTGTATCCGCAAGAATTGCGGAATACCTTTTTCTTAAACTGTATCTGTAAATTATTTTTTTGAACACAATTAAAAGAGAAGCGGATTTCTCCGCTTCTTTAATTCCTTATGCCTGATTGGCAGAACCGAGAACGTTAATATTTTTCTTTTTATAAAGTTCTTTAAGAGCGTCTCTTGCAGGTCCGAGATATTTTCTTGGGTCGAATTCGCTTGGTTTTGTTGCGAAAACTTCTCTGATTGCGGCAGTCATTGCAAGACGTCCGTCAGAGTCGATATTGATTTTGCAAACTGCGGATTTAGCGGCTTTTCTGAGTTCGTCTTCAGGAATTCCGATCGCATCAACCATTTTTCCGCCGTACTGATTTATTGTTTTAACCTGATCCTGCGGAACTGAAGATGAACCGTGAAGAACGATTGGAAAACCAGGTATTCTTTTTTCGATTTCTTCAAGAATGTCGAATCTTAGAGGAGGAGGAACAAGGATTCCTTCTGCGTTGCGTGTGCACTGTTCAGGTTTGAATTTGTTTGCGCCGTGAGAAGTACCTATTGAAATTGCAAGTGAGTCAACACCTGTTTTTTTTACGAAATCTTCAACTTCTTCCGGTTTTGTGTAATGAGATACTGCAGATGATACTTCGTCTTCAACTCCTGCAAGTACTCCAAGCTCTCCTTCAACTGAAACGCCGTGCGCGTGTGCGTATTCAACGACTTTCTTCGTAAGAGCAATGTTTTCTTCGTATGAATGGTGAGATCCGTCGATCATTACGGATGAAAAACCGTTGTCTATACAGTCTTTGCAAAGTTCGAAAGTATCGCCGTGGTCAAGATGAAGAACGATCGGAATTTCGTAACCGAGTTCTTTTGCATACTGAACTGCTCCCTGAGCCATGTATCTGAGAAGTGTTGAGTTAGCATATTTTCTTGCCCCTGAAGAAACCTGAAGGATTACAGGTGACTTTGTCTCAACACAAGCCTGAATAATAGCCTGCATCTGTTCCATGTTGTTGAAATTGTAAGCCGGTATTGCGTATCCGCCCTTAACAGCTTTTTGAAATAGTTCTTTTGTGTTTGAAAGACCCAATTCTTTGTAACTAATCATATTAAACCTCTTTCTCTAATATTCCGCCTTTCGGCCTTTTCAGCCTCAAAGAAGGTGTATTTTTTGGCAAGGAATTAATTCGGCTATATCTGTTTTGCCTGTTTTACTATTTCAGGTACAATGGAATAGTATTTTTCGAGATCGGCATCACTGATACCTGTTTCTTTTACAGCGTCAGGATTTAAAGCGTGATAAAGCCCGTCACCGCCTATTCCGACTCCCGCCATGAGGGTTATTATATTAGCAACATGAACAATAGAAACAGCTTTATAGAATTCTTTCGGTGAATTTTCAGGATTATGATGATATGCCACAACTGCTTTAAGTGAATCCGGGAATTTCCATTTTTCCAGAATTTTAAGTCCGATATCCTGATGGTTGAATCCCATTACATCTTTTTCGGCATCAATGAATGTAACGGCTTTTTCCTGGGTTACTTTCATGATATCTTTGAAGGTGTTAGCTACATAAAGAGCCAGTACTGTTTTTCCTACGTCATGAATAATCCCGCCTGTAAACACAATGTCCGCAAGATCCTTACGCTTGATGTCCATTGCCATTTTTTTTGCGAGAATTGCTACTGTCAGATTGTGAGTCCACATTTCACCGGCAGCTAAGTCGTAACCCAGAATGGGTTTATCAAGGACGTTTCTGCATGTAACCAGAACTACTATGTCTTTTATTTCTTTGAGGCCCAACGTCACGATTGCGCGGTCAACCGACACAATTTCCTTTCCTTTGCTGAAATATGCGCTGTTGCAGAGTTTCAGGATGTTGGTTGTAAGAGACTGATCTTTTGCGATTTCATCGGCAACTGCCTTAAAATCGACATTGGGATCATTGACCATGTTGATGATACGGCTTACTACATCAGGAATTGACGGAAGCTGTGTCATGGTGCTGATTATATTTTCCAAACGCTGTTTTATCTGTTCCTGCATCGGATAACTCCGCTATACTTTATAGTAATTTTGTTCAACGCCGCCGGCTTTAACTTTCAAGTGGCCGTCGTTGAGGAAAAAGTCGATTACTCTTCCTGTGCTTCCTCCGGTATCTTCGCAAAGAAGCGCGATTCCGGCTTTTTTTAGTATATCTTTTGATACTTCGATATTTCTTTCGCCGATCTGACCGAGTGATGTGCTTATCTTGAATTTAAACATCGAAGCGCCGCCTGCGATTTTTGCGCTCATAAATTCTTTTTTGCATCCCTGCTTCAGAAGAAGATTTATCAGTGCCGGTATCGCAGTATCGGCATATTTTTCTATCTGATTAGAACCTAATGCTTCAGGCAGAAGGATGTGAGCCATTCCGCCGATTTTTTTGTTGCGGTCGTAGATACATATTCCAACGCAGCTTCCGAGTATTGTCCTCAGCATCTGTTCAGAAGTTCCGATCTTCAGCTGGGCGACACCCACATTGACGAGTTCATTTGCCATCTTTAAAGCTCTTTTTTCTTAAAATTCGGCATAAGCCATTGAGTTCAGAATATAATAACTCATTTTGAAATTAAGTCAAGAAAATGTCTTGAAGATATATGATTAAAATCGATAATAATAAAGGAAGGTGCTCATTGACAGCGGAAAAATCTAAAATAGTTAGGGCAGATCAAAGTAAAAAAGAAAATGTATACGGTGAAGTTCTGCTAAATGAGAGAAAGAACGAATTTTATAAATTCGAAGGAAGTATAGAAGTTCCGCGCATTTCAGTGAATGGAATCAGCCGTGATCAGAAGATTATGCTTTCTGAAAGAATAATGGAAATTATACCCGGGTTTTTGGATAATTATTCAGTGATTTTTGAGCCGAAACCTGCGGCTGAAACGCTTTTTATTCATTTTGCGAAAAAATATAAGGGCAGATTTTTTGATTTTATTCATCTTTTTAAAATAGATTTTAAATTTTCAGGAAATCCTGATTCAATGATAGAAAAAGGTGATAATTTCAATTATCCGTCTTACCGCACTGACAGATTTTACTATAAATCGTATCTTTTGCCGGTTTATCCGTCTGATGATGATATCAGTGAATTCAAAACAATACCGCTTTTTAAGGAAGTTTCGCATAAAAGCCAGGATGAAGGTTTTTTTACATATGCTCTTTTTGATGATATTGACATTGAAGTTTACGATAAAATCATAGCCGATTCCCTGGGTGAATTCACTTTCTTAATACCCCAGGGGATATTCCGGTTTTTGCAGTATGCGTATTTTACTTCAGCTTTTACGGTGATTGATCCTTTTGATTCTAAACTTAAGGAAGCGGTTGATCTCTTTGAAGTCATTTTCGTAAGACTTGTTCGGGATAATGATGTAGACATAAAATATGATTCTGATGTTTTTAGTGAAAGTCTCGTTATAAAAGACGGAAAAATGTTTTTTACAGAATCATTTATAAATAAATTTAACAGATATATAAGCAAATATTCTCTTGTTACCAATGAGGATTATCTGCTGTTAAACAGCTGGAAAAAAATTGAAATTACTCGTTAGCATTTTTATATTCAGCATCTTTTCGTGCTCAAATCGGTTTGATACAATATATTTCAGCACAGATCCGAAATCATTTGAACGGAATATTTCATCAGAACTGGAATTTGATTTTCGTGAAGAGTTTTCCGGCAGTCAAAGTGTGAAAAATGATTATAAGACTCTGTTCAACGCGATATATTTTGAAGGTGATACGGCAGGTTTTTTTTTCAATATCCCGGAAAATGCTGAAAAATCGGAAATTAAAGTCTCATTTATAAATAAAGCCGACGGAAAAGAATACCCTGCAGACAGAATCGAAACCCACGGCGGAATTGTCTGGGGATTTTCTAATTTGGGCGGGTTGCTCGAAAAGTTTTATTATGACAAACTTTTTCAAAGAGTTGAACCGAATAACGGAAAACTGCTTGCGGAATTTATTCTGTCTGTCCAAATAGACTCGGGCGGCAGAATCGAGAAACTTAAGCGGGACGGAAGGCTCGTGGTTTATTACTGATTTTAACTGACGGGGCGGTATCCATATGTTTGGAAAAACCAATGACGGAATGAAGGTCAAGTTTTGGGGCGTAAGA
>JAKJGA010000120.1 GCA_022704645.1 Spirochaetota bacterium | reverse complement strand
AGTCCAATCGGAAGAACCATTGCCGCAAGAGTAGTTCCCTGTGCCAAATGCTGAGAGTATCCCATAAAAAAAACAAGAGCCGGAATCATTATAATTCCTCCTCCTATTCCAAGTAAACCGCTGAAAACACCCGCTGTCAGACCAATTGCCGCCGCAATAAACATTATTAGTTTCCTCCAACTTCTGCTTGATATAATTATGCTGCAGTTGCATAATGACTATTCAATAAACTTATGATCAATTTATTAAATACAGACATAAACTCTGTCAAAAACAAATTATATTCTCTGCCGTTTGATTATTCAGAGATACGTCTCGTAGATCAAAAATCGAATTATATATCCATTTCCGGAAAGCAGACAGAATCTGCATCCAGCGGAAGTTCTTCAGGCGGAATAATCAGAGTTCTGAAAAACGGAAACTGGCTAGTAACTTCTTTTAATGATTTTAGCAAGATTGATTATTATCTTTTAAAACTGGCTGAAAAAGCCAAACTGTTAAAGCAAAAAGGAAATTCTTTTATTCAAAAAAGTTCTCCGGCAATAATCAGCAAAACAACATCTTCAAATATTTCATTGGATTCAGTTTCATTTGATGAAAAGTTTCTTCTGACAGAAAAGTATAACAATATTCTTTTTAATCATGATAGAATACAGACTTCCCGTTCAATATATAAAGATTCACTTTCAACGTATTGTTATCTGAATTCCGAAGGAAGTGAAATCATTTATAATAAATCTTTCTGCGGAGTTTCTCTATCTGCAACAGCAAAAGACGGAAATGAAATTCAGCCGTATCATAATTCCTTCGCCGGATACGGCGGATTTGAATCCGCAATCGGGCATGAAGAAACAGCGGAATCAATTGTCAAAACTGCAATTGAAATGCTTTCAGCTGAAAACGCCGATGGAGGAAAGTATAATATTATTTGTGACCAAAAACTTTCAGGAGTTTTCGTTCATGAAGCTTTTGGGCATCTTTCGGAAGCAGATGCAATTTATGAAGACGAAAGAATGAAAAAAATAATGACCATCGGAAAAGAATTCGGGAAAGATACACTGAATGTAATTGATGACGGAACACTTGAAGAATATGCAGGTTATATTCCCTGTGATGATGAAGGAATTGAATCAGCAAAGAATTATCTTATCAAAGACGGTCTTCTTGCCGGAAGACTTCATTCAAGAGAAACAGCCTGTAAGATGAATGAAAATCCGACTGGAAACGCCCGTGCTATATCGACATATTTCGCTCCTATTGTAAGAATGACAAACACCTATATTGATAATGGAAAGTATTCTAAAGATGAT
Source organism: Spirochaetota bacterium (assembly GCA_022704645.1). Lineage (GTDB taxonomy): Bacteria > Spirochaetota > UBA4802 > UBA4802 > JAFGJZ01 > JAKJGA01. The sequence goes on along the minus strand of JAKJGA010000120.1, from coordinate 4,087 downwards.
TTATTCAATTCTCTTGAAGACGGAATTTATGCAATTGATTATCACGGCGGAATGACAAATCTTGAACTTTTTACTTTTTCCCCGGCATACGGTTTTCTCATAAAAAACGGCAAGCCCGTAAAGATGCTTAAAAATATTATGCTCTCAGGTAATGTTTTTGAGACGTTGAAAAATATTGAAATGATTGCAAATGACAAAATGCATTTCGGCGGACTCGGCGGATGCGGAAAAGCAGGACAATCTCCGCTTCCAGTTTCTCTCGGCGGACCTCATATTTTAGTAAAAGATGTTCTGATCGGAGGCAAACAATGATTGCCGCGGAAAAATATCTTAAAGAAAACACCGACTGGTATGAATTCTATTTCGAGGAATCTGAATCTTTTCCTGTCAGCTTTGCAAACAACCGCTTTTATTCCATGTCAGAAAAATTTTCTTCCGGATGCGGAATAAGAGTTTCAACCTCCGGAAGAATCGGTTTCTCTTTTTCTAATAACAAGGATAAACTGCTTGAAACAGCTCAAACAGCTGTTTCTCTCTCAAAGTTTAGCGAAATACAAACAATCAATCTTCCTGAATTACCTCAGAATATCATCGAGCCCGTTACATTTGTCGAAGAAGCAATATCTGAAGAAAAGGAAATAGAAACAGCTGAAAAAACCATAGCTCTTATAAAAGAACAATTTGATGATGCTCTTTCAGATGTAAGAATTAATTCCGGAAAAGGATCAAGACGCATAGTTAATTCAAAAGGTCTCGATTATTCTTCAAAGTATTCTTTTTATTCTGCGAGTGTCAGCTCAGAAAGAATTCTAGAAGACAAAAGCCGTATTTCAGTCTGGGAAGCAGTTTCTTCTATCAAAAAAGAAAATTACGATCATCTATGTTCAGAGATAATAGAAACACATAAATTTTCTCAAACTAGCACAAAAGTAAATCCGGGAAAAGTTCCGGTAATTTTTACTCCTCATGCTTTTTCATCTCTTATTTCAATACTTCTGAATCAGCTTTCAGGAGGAAGTCACTATAAAAAGATTTCCCCATTTACCGGAAAAATCGGAGAAAAACTTTTCTCAGATAATCTTACTATAACAGATAATCCTCTTCTGGATAATTCATATCATAGTTTCTCAATTGATGATGAAGGAGTTATTTCCAGAAAAAAAGATATTATTTCTTCCGGAATAATCAGAGAAATAATAACCGACTTAAAATATTCTTCTTTTCTAGGAATATCTCCAAGCGGAAATTCGTCAAGAAGCTACTCTTCTCTGCCTTCGCCTTCCTTTTCAAATGTAATAATAGCTCCGGGACAATCAAGTCTGTCTGAAATAATGCAAAGCGTAAAAAACGGAATCTTAGTTGATCAGATGATCGGCCTTGGTCAGTCCAATACTATTACTGGTGATTTTTCATGTAATTTGAGTCTTGCTTTTTCATTTGATAAAAACGGAATTCAGGGCAGAATCAAAGACTGCATGCTGTCGGGAAACCTTTATCAGCTTCTTAACCGTGACTTATTGTTTTCAAGGGAAACCAAACAAACCGGAAATTTTAACTGCCCTTATGTTATGTTTTCTTCGATGGATTTATCAGTATAAATTATTTCTCTTCTGATTCTATGAAAAAATCAGCTATATGGTACACCGTTCTTTCTTTTGTAGCTGTAAAGATCCATTCTTTTCTTATTTCCTTTGGAGTACCTTCATATAGAACAAGATAAACCTTTACTCTTGAAACCGGATGACCAAACGCGCCGTAATTCTGAATTTGTATCGAGTAATTTCCCGGCAAAGCTTTTACCATCGTAAAAGTCTGAGGAGCATAATTTGAATCATCATAAACAAGATTTCCGCCGTTTTTTGTTACAGTAGAATTCCAATAGCATTTTTCTCCTGTAGGATCAATAACCCATAAATCGACAAAAGACGGAGTATCCCAGGTCAGCAGAACTTTTATATCTTTTGAGGGGACTTTAGCAAAAAATGAAACTCTTTCTTTTTGACCGTTCGCATGAATCTCAAGTAAGTTATTTCCAGGAGAAGCAACTGCTTTAACAGAAAATCTGCCGTTCACAACAGGTATTGACTGAGGCAGTCCGTTTAAGACGAGAATTGCAGATTTTCCCGAATAACCGGAGATTGAACCTTTTATCCAATACACGTGATCCGACATATATCCGGCTTTCGGAGATTCAATTACTATTGATGATGCTTTTAAACCAGTAATAGAAAAAAGAGTAAGAAGAATTACAATAATGTTCTTTTTCATGTTTAATTCTATTCAAAATATGATTAAACAAATCAACAAAAAAAAGCAGGCTACTTTTCAAATAACCTGCTTTTTTAATTACTCTGTTATAAATAACTTAATATTTTTTATCAGCGTATCCGACCCAGCCTTCAGCTTCCACGAGAGCCTTGCTGAATCCGTCTATTTCAAAACTTATTTTTTCGGACGCTCCGCATGAAGTTATAGTAAAACTTCCTGAATTTACATCAATATCAATTTCAGTTTCTTTTCCTGAATATTTGCCGAAAAGATACTCTATCTTGTCTTTAGGAAGTTCAATAGCAAGCATTCCGCAGTTATACATATTCTGTCTGAATATACGCGCGAAATTTTCTGCAATCACGGCATTGATTCCGTTAACTTCCAGTGCCCATGGAGCATGTTCGCGTGAAGATCCGCAGCCGAAATTAGCGCGAGTAATGATTGCAGCCTTACCCGAAAGATCAGTTTTCGGATTAAATGAATCAAGCTTAAGATCTTCAAGCGTAAAAGGCTTCAAAGCTTCCTTTGTAATTTCTGTAAGATACTTTGCCGGAATGATTTCATCCGTATTTATATCCGATCTGTTTAAAAATAACACTTTACCTTTAAAATTTTTCATTTTGATCTCCTTATTTCCCGGCAAAAAGTTTAGAGTTTGTAATGTGTCCTGCAATTGCCGTTGCTGCCGCTGAAGCCGGACTCATAAGATGAACTGTTCCGCCTTTTCCCATACGGCCGTAGAAATTTCTGTTTGTCGTTGAAGCGCAAACTTCACCTTCAGCAAGAACACCGTTACTCATTCCTAGGCATGCTCCGCAAGTAGGATTAGTAACAACAAAACCTGCATCATGAAAAACAGAAAGAATTCCTTCATCCATTGCCTGTTTGAAAATCTTCGGCGTCGCAGGAGAAACAATTCCTCGAACATTCGGAGAAATAGTATTCCCTTTAAGGATATCAGCCGCAATACGAAGATCTTCTATTCTGCCGTTTGTACAAGAACCTATATAGATCTGATCTACCTTAGTTCCTTCCATTTCCTTAACAGTTTTAACCTGATCAGGTTTGTTTCCAAAAGTAGCCATCGGCTCAAGCTTAGAAAGATCATATTCTATAACCTTTTCAAATTTCGCGTCAGAATCACTTTTCCATTTAGAATATTCCGCAAGAGCTTCTTCTTTGGATTTGAAATCTTTCTGAATGAAAGGCCACAGATATTCAACAGTTTTCATATCAGGATAACAAACACCGCTTGTTCCGCCTGCTTCGATTGCCATGTTGCAAAGAGTCATTCTCGATTCCATGCTCATTTCATCAACGATTTCACCGGTAAATTCCATTACTTTGTCAGTCGCACCGTTTACACCGATCTGAGATATAACATAAAGAATCGCGTCTTTCGCATAGACACCCTTCTGAAGCTTTCCTTTAAGAACAAATTTAATTGTAGAAGGATATTTAAAAGAGCAAACACCCTTCAATATTCCTACTTCAAGATCAGTAGTTCCTACACCCGCTGCAAACGCGCCGAACGCCCCATGAGTACATGTATGAGAATCTCCCATGATGATGGTGTATCCCGGACGTACAAAACCCTGTTCAGGAAAAAGAGCATGACATACTCCGTTTTTTCCAACATCAAAGAAATCCTTGATATTGTGACGGCGCGCCCATTCACGCATAATTTTTCCCTGCTCTGCAGTCTTAGAATCCTTTGCAGGTGTAACGTGATCAATTACAGCTTTAATTTTTGACGGATCAAAAACTCTGTCCATGCCGCGCGAAACAAGATCATTAATCGCGATAGGCGTGGTAA
>JAKJGA010000332.1 GCA_022704645.1 Spirochaetota bacterium | reverse complement strand
AAGCTGTAAACTTATCAATTGCACCGAATGATAAATACTGCGGAAAAATTCTGGAATCATTGAGAAAAGCCAGATCTACCGGTTATACAACACAAAGACGTTATCTTGCAAAGAAAAAACGCTACATGAATGTGAGAATAAAGAGATCCTATCCCGTAAGGTTTACAGAAGGAATATATATTGTTCAGTTTAACTCAAACATGTCAGTAAGAAGAGCCGAAAAAGTTAAAATAGTTCCTTTCGATCCGAAACGTTTTCAGAATCAGGAGTACTTTAAAAATTCTTCACTGGCAGTTAAAGAAAAAGATAAATCGCTTTGACGAAATGTTTTACTAAAAGAATTAATCTGTTCGGAGATTATCTTTCCGAAAAATACCGAACAAGCGTCTTAAAGCTTCCGATAAATGCAGGCATGTCATGCCCGAACAGAGACGGCACATTGGATTATACAGGATGCATTTTCTGCTGTGAGAACGGTTCTGCCGCGGCTTCGTGCTCTGTAGACCTCAGCATAACCGAGCAGATGAAATCTGCAATAGAGTCCTTCAAACGCGGAAAATGTTCTCACAAATATATCGCATATTTTCAAGCATATACCAACACTTACGCCGATTGCTCACTCTTAAAGAAAATGTATGATGAAGCAGTAAATTATTCTCCCGACATCATCGGACTTATGATCGGGACAAGACCTGACTGCATTAATAAGGAAAACTCACAACTAATATCTTCTTATTCGAACAAACTTCCGGAAGTTTGGGTTGAACTCGGCATGCAGTCTGCAAACGACAAATCACTTTTATTTTTAAACAGACATCATACTCATGAAGACAGCATCAAAGCTGTTGAAATTCTTAAAAACTACGGAATAAAAGTATGCGCTCATTTTATTACCGGGATACCGAATGAAAACTATGATGACATACTTCATTCAGTTTCCGCTTTTAACGAAATGAAAATCGACGGAATAAAACTTCATCATTTCCACGTGATAAAAAATACTCCTGCAGAAAAAATGTATCAAAATGACAA
>JAKJGA010000119.1 GCA_022704645.1 Spirochaetota bacterium | reverse complement strand
TTATTTTCAGAAATTTTGAAAAAATCAAAATAATCTCCCATAAGCTTGATATAAGGTCTGGTATAATAGACTATATCAAGTCCTGAATCAGATGGAAATATTTTAGGAAAAAGTCTCATCTGAATAAACGAAGCATTATCCATATCCTGCTCAAATGACAGCTTATCGATGTAATCAGTAAACATAATATCATTTTCAATCATCTGGTAGACAAGAAATGAAAATGAATTTATAAAACGAATATCATTTTCAGTGAATTCACTTCCGTTAATTTTTTCTCCAAGAAGTACAACCCCTAAAAATGTTTCTGAATCGGTTATCGGGCTGACCGCATGATAGTTTGATATTTCTTCCATTCCCTCTGACAATGTTTCATAAAGAGATTTCGCAAATATTGAATCTTTTTTTATTAAGCCTTTGTATTTCTTATAATGAACCGCGAGAGGTGAATCAGTATTAAAATATTTTACATAAGTCTCAAAAGGCGATTTGCTGGAATTTTTAAGTCTTTCTGATGATACGTATATTTTCATCTGATTGAGAGATAATATTCTGAAAGCTTCAATATAAATTCTAGCCAGCTTATAATTAAGCTCAGATGTTTCGGCGGCAATTACAGAGATATCTCTCAGTGATGATATATAAACGTCATGATTATAATCATTTGATTTTATGCTGTACTTAAGCCATCTGCGCAAACTAGCCAAAATTACGATAGCAACAAAAGCCAGAGGGAAAATAGATAATACAGATACTCCGGCCGAATACAAATTGAAAACAAATACTCCGAGAAAAGCTATCAATGTGGCTGAAAAAAAATCTGCTGAAAATTCTCCAAGAAACAGTTTATCTACTTTAAATTTAAAACTTCCATTCGCACGTATCAAGCTGTTTCCGAGAGTCAGAGGAATTATCATTGTTAATGAAGTATTCATAAAAACTGTTACTGGCACATCAATGCTGTTAGACAAAAGGAGAATTCCGCATGGAAGGACAAATCCGGCAAAAGAAATGAACCCTATCTGAAGAATCCTGCGTAGAGAAAAACATGATTTTACAACATAAACAATGAACAACACCAATAATGCAACAAACACAACAAGATTGATTGCATTAATCAATACTATAGTTTGCACTACGTTACTATAAAGATAAATAAATGATACAACGGCAAGCAGCGTAGAAAACAAAACTGACAAAACTTTCATCAATCTCATTCGTTTTGAATTAATCATATCTGAAAACAAGAACAAAAAAAGACCCGTAAAAAAACTAGCGGATAAAATTACAATATATATTGCATGTTCATACATAAAAAGAAGTGAAAGTGCAAAAAGGACAATTCCCAGGTTTATTGAAAATAATGAATAGTAATATGAAAGTTTATACTCAAGACGGATTTTCCATACTATCAAACCCCATAATATGTGAATATTTGCTATTATAATAAAAAATACAGCAGATGAAAACATATTATAATTAAAAGATCTTTTCAGAATTATTGCATCAATAACACCGTTTTTCTTTTTAATCTGACATGTCGAAAGATATTCACTGTTGCTGCGGATAACATCTTTGGCATTATTTTCATTAATATAAATCCCGTTCATTTTTACCAGAACAGAATCATATAAATCGGATTTACCAAGAACAATAAAACTATATTTGAATGTATTTCCGTATAAAATTCTGTCAAAAGGATATTTTGAGGAAAAATCTGCAAGCGAAGCAATAGAAAAAAAATCTACAACAAAAAGGACAACAAAACAGATGCCGATAAAAATATTGCTTCTAAAAAAATTTTTTAAACGCATTTTACTACCGCCACCAGTTTATTCCTGGAACCATAAGGTCCGTTTGCCAATTCAAGAATATTTTCTGCAATAATATATGCTCTTCTGTCTCTGATAAATGATATTTCCGAATGTCCTTTAGCTATTTTTTCACTAATAGTATTCTTCATTTCTTTTTCAACAAAAACAACAAGATCTCCCAATTCAATCCTGATATTTACATTTACTTCTTCAATTGAATTTTGGCTGATTTTGTAGGGATTAGGCATGTTCTCAGCATAATATTCAAGAATATCTCCCGTTAGCAAACCTGCACAGATTGAAAAATTATCATCAATCAGATCTTTTGATTGGAGAATATCCTTTGCCATCAAAACAGAGTCTTTAACTTTATATCCCATACGGATGTAGGTTTGAATTAAAACTTTTACGGCAGGCATAAATATTAGAGAGTCATACGTTTCCTTACCTGTTGTGTAAAATGAAAAAAGAATGGAATCGTCTTTTTTATAAATATCATAGAACAAATCTGTAAGAAGAGAACGGGCATTAGCAAACAAGCCTACTTCACACAATGAATTAGATGCTTCGTTTGTCGGAAAAAATGATTTACGAACCTTAAGAGCAATTGCTTTTTCTTTTTCAAATTCACGCTTCTTTATCATCTCTTTTGTAAGAAAATTATGCGCCTTAATCGATCCGGCCTTTGATGTAAATATTTTTATTGTGGCACAGTCATCTGAGGTGACGTTGCGGGCTATTCCGCCCAGACTCACAAAACCTATAAAAATATCATGATAATAAATTGGAGCTGCGACATCAGCCCCTATTTTATCCATTTCAGTTACAATGCTTTTTTCAAAAGTCAGGTTTCTCGCCATATTTCGTCTGATGATAATATCATCAGGATGATTCATTATCTTCACAAGCGGCGATTCAGAATCAAAAGCAAACACCTCTTCTTTCCTTATTTTTCCGGCAGAATATCTGAAGCATTCAAACGATTCATTTTCTTGATTAATAAAAAAAATGGCGCCGGAAGAAGAATGAGTAAGCTGCACAAGCATCGGGAATGCTTCATGAAGAAAATCCTCAATCGTTTTAATAGACAAGAGCGAATCAACAGTTTTAATATAATACTTATAATCTATTTTCTTTTCAAACAAGGAATCAAACAAATCGCTGAAGTAATCGAAAACGGTAAAAAGAAGAATCGCTACAATGAAACATAAAGCACCGAAATGCTCTTTTTCCATTCCGGTTTTTTTTACATGATAAAGCATTACAAGAATCAACAGTGAATAAAAAGCACTGAGAGAAAATTGAATAATAAAATAAAGAGATTTGCTCTTCACAATATATCTCCAATTCTTTCAAGAGCCTGTTGTAAAACTTCATCAGGAGAAAGATTTCCATCCAGAAAACAGAATTTATCATCGGATATCTTTTTATAAATAGAATCAACCGCTTCAAGAAACGATAGCTTCTCATATTGCTCGGAAGAAATAGCTCGCAAGCGTATACGTTCGAGAGCCTTCTCAGCAGATATGTTAAGATATAAAACAAGGTCCGGAACTGCAAAGCCGCGGTTGATGTTTTCAGCGATTATTTTATTATGATCGAGTCCCATAGCCCCCTGATATGCGGCATTGGAATAATAATATCTATCCATTATAACATTTTTGCCTGAATTAATTGCCGGAAAAACATGCAGTTCACAGTCTTCTTCTCTATCCAAAATAAAAAGCGAAAGCATTTCATCCGCATCAAGAACATCTTCGGATGCAAGTTTCTTTCTAATTGTCATGCCGATTTTTCCGTTTGTCGGTTCTCTCAAAAAAACTGCATCAGGAAAATGAGTCTTAAGTTTTTCAATCAAAGTTGACTTTCCGCATCCGTCAATCCCTTCAACAACAATGAACTTTCCTTCGGTCATTTCTTTACCGGAAATATTATCTTGTTACATCCGATTGCCGCCGCAACCGAAGAAAATGAAAAAGCAAGAAAGCCGATAACCGGAATCGATAGCATCAAATTAGAAACCATGCCGAGTCCGCAGGTAAATCCGAAATTAGAAAAAGCCAGTTTCAGCTTTTTACGGAAAGAATAACCTCTTCTCTCAAAACAAAAATCAAGAAAATTCAAACCCAGCATAAATGAAATAAAAAGAAAATTCAGAACTATATAAACGAATGTTCCGACACCGGGAATAAGATTTAGAATTATTATAAAAAGATTAAAAATTAAAAAGAAAAAAAGCATCTTTATGGACCCGATTATTGCACGAAAAAATATTTTAAGAAGCGACATTTTTTCAACATCAGGTTTTCTTCCAAGATAAATAACTTCCGCCTCATATGAGATGAAATCAAGAAAAGGAAACATTAATGCAGAACCTATTACAGGATACGCATAATAAAAAATCAGAAGAAGCATAATGACAGTAATCATCGCTCCGGCAAATGATATAAATTTTACAAAAGCTGAAACTATAACGTCAGCAATGGAAAACAAGACATTATGAGCGGCAGAAAAATTCACTGTTGCGGAAATGAATGAATCATAGAGACTCGTACTTGCACTATCAACAAGTCCCGACAGCAAAGGATAAAGATATACAGCAGACAAATAAATCATTGTAATAAAAATAATTATGTTCATAAGAAACGGCAAAAACGTCAACCAGAGAAGCCTTCCGTTGGTAAAAATCATTTTTGTCGCGTAAAAATATGTTATTATAGCTTTAAAAAAATCAATTAATTGTTTCATTTGTTTCTCTTTGTGTTTTATTTTATATAATCATTATTAACAAGCTAATACTAAAACAGAATCAGGCTTTTGTCAAATCTGAATTAGTTTCAAAATCGTATTTTCTTTCAGCTGACGCCTTTCTTAACCGGTTCATCACCGCAAGACCTATGCCGTCTTCCGGAATCATTTCCGCATAAATCATAGATACCGGAAGTTGGTCTATTTTATGAAGAGCCGAAAATAAATTTGCAGCTGCTTCCCTGACATCGCCGCTTCTGCTCAAGACTTCAAAGTGTTCGGCTCTTGATGCATTTTGGCCGCGAAATGAAAGAAGAGCCGCGGACGAGAAATCAGCTGCCTCTCCTTCTTCTATTAAAACAAGTTTTTTTACCGGTGCATAATGCGATTCAAGCATTCCCGGAGCTGATTTCAAATCTCCTGAGTATATTTCGGCTTTCATCTTCAAAACATCCTGCAATTCTTCAACTCCGATTCCTCCCGGACGAAGCACGGAAAGCTTTCCGTCAAGAAAACTGACTATAGTTGATTCAACACCAACCGAACATTTTCCTCCGTCAATAATCATATCAATCCTTCCATGAAGCGAATCATAAACATGAACTGCTTCAGTCGGACTCAGGAAACCGAAAGGATTCGCACTTGGTGCAGCAATAGGAACATCAGAATATTTTATGAGAGAAAGTGCAGTGTCATGCATCGGAATTCTAACCGCAACCGTATCCATCCCCGATGTAACAATTGACGGTATAATTTCCTTTTTTTTCATCACAACGGTTATAGGTCCGGGAGAAAACTTATCGAAAACGGTTAAAGCCGTATCTTCTGCAAACGCTATTCTATCAATCATTTCAACAGAGGAAACATGACATATAAGAGGATCAAAAAACGG
>JAKJGA010000331.1 GCA_022704645.1 Spirochaetota bacterium | reverse complement strand
AGAGCTGTGTCGATTCTACGACCCTGCGAATCACTGAATACTTTATAGAAATAAGCATTTATTCTGCCTTTCTCAAGCCTGATTTCAATTCCGTTTTTAATGCCTGTGTTCAGCCCCACGCGGGAAAAGATAACGGCGTCTTTTAAACTTGCCGGGTTGATTCTGAATTCGATTGAAAATGAACCAAGATCATCGGAATTAGCAAGCCATAGACCTTTTGATGAAACTATATCAACGCGGTCATCCTTTTTCGAAAAGAAAGCTGAACCTCCGCCGAGAGAACCCTTTCCTTTCACATGATTAAAAACCGCGTTCTTTACTTTATATCTGCGGGTATCATCTAAATGAAATTTATCATTATTAAATGAAATAACCATATCCGATAAACCGGAAGAGGCGCTTTCCTTATATGAGAGATCAGAAATTCTGTATTCGGTTTGTCCGTGAACATCCTTCTTTTTATCAATGTTGAAAAAAGAAGATCCTTCGGCGCTAAAACGTAAAGTTCCGCCGGTACGAATATCCGACGCGAAAATAATTAACGCCGAAAAAATAAACACAAATCCGAATACTTTTTTCAAACTCAGCACTCCTCATTTTCAAGAGCCGAAATCTTATCGACCCTGCGCTGATGCCTTCCGCCGTCATACGGAGAATCAAGCCATCTCTTTACAATGGCAAGTGAAAGATCATCACCTGTTATACGCGCACCCAAAACCAGAACATTGGAATCATTATGCCGGCGCGTCATTTCCGCCATAAATTCATTGAAGCATAAAGAAGCGCGTATTCCCTTAACTTTGTTTGCAGTAATTGACGCACCTATTCCGCTTCCGCATATTGCAATTCCTTTATCAGCCTTCCCGTCACGCACAGCGCGTGCGGCTTTTGGAATAAAATCCGGATAATCTGCTGATTCCTCGGAAAAACAACCGAAGTCCTCAAAATTAATATCGGCAAAAGTTTTTTTAATAAGTTCTTTTAATTTAAACCCTGCATGATCCGATGCTATTGCAATTTTCATAAATCCTCCGTCTA
>JAKJGA010000118.1 GCA_022704645.1 Spirochaetota bacterium | reverse complement strand
ACCTTTCAAGTTTGTTATAGAGTAATTCAAGAACTTCCGAATTATCTGCTGCTTCAACACGTTTATTTTCGCGGCAGTCAAATGATACAAATGAAGAAAACGCATCAAGAACCGATATAACTTCCGACAAAGCCTCAGAAAGCTGATTACGGAGATTTTCAATATCACCGGCGATTTCCTTCATCTTTACTTCACTAAGAATACGGAACAAATCATTCGGGAGTTCTTTATTATATTTTATTTTAAAATCAGAAAAATCTCCGGATTGAAATTCTTCCTGCGCATAAAGTATTTTCTCAAAATTCTGTCTCACAATATCTTCATGCTGGAATTTTTCTGTAATCCGTTTCATGCTTTCCTGAACAGACGAAACTACTGCATAATCAGATAATACCTCTCCCGACAAACGAGTAAATTCATCAAGAAGACCTTTGAATAAAGTTTTCGATGATAAGTGTATTAAAGTCAAACTGTTCTCATGAAGCATTTCAATTTGTTCTCTTTTCTGTTTAAATCCGTCAACAGAGGCTAAAAGGAGCGCCATTTTCTCGGTAACTGAAGAAGAAAGAATACTTCCATTCTGCGACATCTGCGCCATCTCTTCGGAAATAGCGGCAAGCCCCTTACCTTCATGACCCGCTTTGGCCGACATGATTATTGTGTTTACAGAATATGTCGTTATTGATTCAAGCATCGCGATTATGCTTTCAATACTGCTTTTTAGGGAAAGAACTTTCATAAGGGAATCACTTACAGAATCATGTACAGAAGAATCGCCATGCATAATTGCGACAGCACTCTCCATCGCTTCAGCAAGATTTGATTCTGAAGGAATAACTATATCTCCGATAAAAGTATTAGCGCCCTTACCTCCTGAAAAAAAATACTCTATATACGGATCCATCATCGTAATAAAATGCGAAAATTCCGAAATCGTTCCGTTTACACCGGATGAAAGACCGGAAAAAGATTCCGAAACATCATCCTTCATTTTCTTTATAGCGGTTATATCCATTTGATGCTCCGTGAAATCATCGATCGGTAAAAATTGAAACATCTTTCTTAATCTTACGTCTATGATGCAGAGTTTTTTCTTCTTCTGCAACGGCATGCTCCAGTGTTTTCGATATTTTCGCCATCAGTATTTCTTTTGTCTTGATAAAAAATATAACTTTGCGTGCATAATCACCGCCGACGCTGCACGCGGTAACAGGTATCTTTTCTGCTTCAAGAAAGCGCAGGGCAAATTCGACGTTTTTTTCTCCAACAGTTGCTTCCGCTGAATCAAACTTTAGAACATTACCTCCCCCGAAGACTTTTGCTTTCAATTGCTCTTTTCTAATACCTACCTTATATAAAACATTCATCATCATTTCCATTGAATTAATTCCGTAAAAAGCAGCATCTGTATGCATGATATCTTTTTCGTTTTTATAACGCTCTCCGGCTTGAGGAAGCATAAAATGATTCATTCCGCAATACGGAGAAAAATCAGAATAAAGGCACACTGCAATACATGAGCCAAGAACAGTAGAGACTACAACATCATCCTTGCTAACAAAAAAATCACCTGCGATAAGATTAATATGTTTTTTCCCGAAGCGGTGATTGTGAGTGTAGCATACCTTGGAATCTTTTCGTCCGTGAATGCATTCATGGATCTCTTTCATGTCAGGCGAAGACTTCATAACAGCGAATATTCTTTCGCGGCTGTGATACTTTTTTTCTTTTGCATTATCGGCTAACTTATCAGACATATTATTCAATCTCTGTGACGCGGACTACTTCCGCAGCTATTTTATCAAGACCCATCACTTTATCAACAGCTCCAAGCTTTATCGCTTCTTTCGGCATCCCGAAAACTACGCAAGATTCCTCATCCTGCGCTATATTAAACGCTCCGGAATCCTTCATCTCTTTCATTCCTCTGGCTCCGTCATCTCCCATTCCCGTCATAATGACACCGACAGCATTTTTACCCGCAAACGCGGCAGCCGAACGGAATAGAACATCAACAGAAGGACGGTGTCTTGTTACGAGAGGCCCTTCTTTGACTTCAACATAATATCTGGCTCCGCTTCTTTTTAAAAGAGTATGATAATTCCCCGGAGCGATCAAAGCCTGACCGCGAAGAACGCTGTCTCCGTTTTTCGCTTCCTTAACAGTTATTCTGCACAATGTATCCAGTCTTTCGGCAAATGACCGTGTAAAATTTTCAGGCATATGCTGAACAATAACAACACCGGCAATGTCTTCCGGCAATTGCTGAAGAAAAAAAGTTAGCGCTTCTGTTCCTCCGGTTGATGCACCTACAACGATAACTTTATCAGTTGTATCTGAGAGATGACTCCGTTTAGCAGCCGGAAGAACCGCATCGGCAGTCAGCTTCGGCTGAACGGTAATTGATGAAAATCCTGCAAGCTTTTTCAGATTTGAAACAGCTGCACCCCGGATAGCATCAGTAATAGTGATACGCGATTCTTCAAAAAACTGCTTTGTTCCGATTTTCGGTTTTGTTATTATCGATACAGCGCCATATGACAATGCTTTAAAAGCTGAATCAGAACCTTCACCTACAAGCGTAGAACATATTATCACCGGTATGGGATGCTGCGACATTATCTTATGAAGAAAAGTAAGACCGTCCATTCTCGGCATTTCAATATCAAGTATAATAACATCCGGAATATCTTTTTCAATTTTTTCGGCAGCATAAAAAGGATCAGAAGCTGTAGCTATAACTTCAATGTCTTCTTCGCGAGAAATAACATCACTTATAGTCTGCCTAACAACAGCAGAATCATCGACTATCAGAACACGAATCTTTTTTTCTGCCATCATTTACCTCTCAGTCTTTTTTTATATATGATGCCGGAGCAATATTAACCACGGGAAGATTAAATCCGATAAGAGTCTCTGAATGCCCGACCAAAAGATATCCTTTGTTATTAAGAATACGTATAAGTTTTTCAGCAACTTCCTCCTGAGTTTTTCGCTCGAAATAGATCATGACATTTCTGCAGAAAATTAGATCGAATTTTTCATCAAAAGGATAAGATTTATCAAGAAGATTCATCTCCATAAAAACAGCTTTTTCGCGTATTTCAGGTATGACGCGTATAATCTTCTTTGACGGATCCTTGCTCCTCATAAAATATTTCTGTGCATAAACCGGAATTTTTTCAATGGACTGAGCCTTATACATTCCTGACGCAGCCGCCTTTATCGCGTGCATAGAAATATCTGTTCCAGTTAATTTGTATCGTAATGATTTGATTTTATTTCTTGATGCAAATTCTTCAAGAACACATGCAATCGAATATATTTCTTCACCGGTTGAACACGCCGCGCTTAATATTCTAAGTTCGCGGTCCCTGCCCGCACCGGATTTATAAAGTGCCGGCAATGCCTCATCAAGCATAAACTCATAATGCCCCGGCTCTCTGAAAAAACTTGTTTCGTGCGTAGATACAAGATCCGTGAAAAGTTTATACTCTTCACGCCCCATCGGAGAATGTATAAAATCAAAATAGGCTCCGAATGTATTTACTCCGACGGCACGAAGTCTCTTAGAAAGCCGTCCGATCAAAAGCGGTTTCTTCGCTTCAGTCATCTTAATACCGAATTCATTTTCGATATAAGAACTTATTCTGATGCGTTCATCTTCAGTCATTTCGAATGAACCGTCTTTGATTACTCCCCGGGTTTCAAACATCAATCAATCCCCGGAATCAGCCGGTGAATTTCCGGCAGTATCAAGAATATCCTTTGTCAGCGAAATATCTTCATCTGAAAGGACCTTATCAACGTTAAGAATAAGAACAAAATCCTTTTCAGTTTTTCCAATAGCATAAATAAGATCAAGGTTCAATTTCATTCCGACTTTCGGAGGCGGTTCAAGCTGGTCTTCCTCGAAGCGGCGGACTCCTTTGACTGCATCAACCAAAGCTCCGACTATTACAACTTCACTGCCGCTGTTTGCTTCAACGATAACAATTGAAGTATTTTCCGTATACGGACTTTCGTGAAGTCCGAATTTTTTTCTCAAATCCATTACCGGAACAACACTGCCTCGGAGATTCAAAACTCCAGTCATATAATCAGGCGTACCCGGAATCGGAGTAATCTCGATCAATGACAAAACCTCACGCGTTTTAAGAACATCAAACGCGAAAATTTTTGAATCAAGAAGAAAAGTAAGATATTGGGCTCCGTCTTTTTTGTCATCAATTGTCATAACTTACCTCTAAATTAATATCTTTCGAACTCGCCGTCTTCCGAATCAGCCTTGCCCATTTCAATATGAATCCCCTTTTTAGCTTCACCTTTTTGAATATTTTGCGTGGCATTTACTTTAATCTGAGAAGCATGGACAGAGGCTTTAGCAGCCGGCGCATGCTTCTCTGTATGCTGAACTGATGCATAATTTGAACCAAGAGGAGTATGATAATCAACTCCGGATCTTCCTGTTTTTAGATACATGATTGAATCTTTCATTGATATTGTCTGACCGTTAAGCTCCTGTGCAGTCGCGGTCAATTCTTCTGCCGCAGAAGCATTCTGCTGAACTACAGTATTCAACTGCTGAATGGCACTGTTGATCTGCTGAATTCCGTTTGCCTGCTCTCCGCTCGCCGCGTTTATTTCAGCAACCAGCTCTGAAGTCTTCTGAATATCCGGAACAAGTTTCATCAGCATTTCACCTGCTTTCTCGGCAATTTCAACACTTGAATTCGAAAGATCGCTGATTTCGCTTGCGGCATTCTGCGAGCGCTCCGCGAGCTTCTGAACTTCACTCGCAACAACTGCAAAACCCTTGCCGTGATCCCCGGCGCGAGCTGCTTCAATCGAAGCATTAAGCGAAAGCAAATTTGTCTGACGCGCAATTTCCTGTATGATGGAAATTTTATCTGCTATTTCTTTCATCGCCTTAACTGTCTGCTTAACTGCCTCGCCGCTTTCCTTCGCGTCATTAGCACTCTTTGTAGCAATTTTTTCAGTCTGGCTCGCGTTATCAGCGTTCTGCCTGATTGTAGCGGTCATCTCTTCGACCGATGATGAAACTTCTTCGACGCTAGCGGCCTGTTCGTTGGCGCCCTGTGAAAGCTGTTCAGATGATGAAGATATCTGCTCAGCACCTGAAGAAACCTGGCTGGATGCCGTATCGACTGTATTAATAGTTTTCAGCACATTATTTACTATAAGCATCGCAAGGATTATGGCTATTGCTGCGGCAAGAGCTATAACAATTATTTCTAGTAATGTAATCTGTGATTTAAGAGCTTCGGAATTCACCAATGCTTCTTTTGCCGAATCCGCATTATGAGTAACCGTTTCATTTATAGCCGGTAAAAGTTTTTTATTAGCTGTGTTCAATGACTAAGCGCAATTAATATAAACTTCTAACGGTGTTAGAAAACCAAGAGTTTTTCTCGGTCGGTTGTTCAGCTTATTTTCAACCTTTTTTATTTCTTTATTAGAAATCA
>JAKJGA010000117.1 GCA_022704645.1 Spirochaetota bacterium | reverse complement strand
TTTAATATTAAGTTGACCCGGTATGTTGAATAATTAGAATGCGGAATATTCTTATTTGCCGGACGGTGTTTATGTCAAGTGATAATGAAAAACAAAAACTTGTAGAAAGTGCTGTTGAACTATTCGGCATGATAGAAGACAGTACTGTTTTCAGGCAATATGCCGAATATTCTGCAAAAGTAAAAAATGATCTGGATGCACAGCGCCTCCTTGGCGAGCTTGTTGAAATGGGTAAGGTGATTGAAGAATCTCTCGAAAAGAATGATGATGCTTTTAGAAAAAAAGCAGAGTATGATCTGCTGAATAAAAAATTTGAGTCAAACGATACCGTCAAAAACTATCTGAAGTATCAGAAGATGTATCTTTCAATGATGAGTTCGGTGCGTTCCGTTATAAGTGATAAACTAAAAATATATTGACACAATAAAAATCATGTATTTTAGTATTGAAAAAATTTTGGAGGAACAGGTGAAAAAGATTTCTGTATTAGCTTTAATTGTATTGGCGGTTTCATTTGCCGCATGCAAAAAAAAGGGTGTTTCTGATGAGGTTCTTGAAACAAGATATCTTCAGTATAGAGCGAATGCTTATAAAGAGAAGGAACTTAATAAAAAAGACAACTGGCTTGCGACTCTTGAGAAAGGTGAAGCTGTGGGTCTTTTGGAAGAATTTGACGGTATAGATAATAACGGGAAACCCGCTAAAATAGCAAAAATTAAACTTTCAGATGATAGCGTCGGTTATACAAAGAGCGCATGGCTTGTAAAAAAAGTATACGCTATATTTCAGAAAGATGTAAAAGTTTTTAACCGCAACAATGAAGGAAGCGGACTAATAGGAAAAGCTGCAATGGGTTCAATTGCGGCAATGACTGAAGAAAAAGGCGGCTGGATTAAAGCCTATGTTATTCTTGAAAATGGAAAAACACGCGAAGGATGGCTTAAGGACGGATTTTCTGATTCAACAGATCATGTAACAGATGCCGTAGCATTTGAAAAAGGTTCAGCTCTTTATGCTTCTTCTGATGCAAAGTCAAAAGAAGATGGTGAAACCATTTTAAAAGAACTAGCTTCAAAGGCCAGCTTCCTTTCATCTGCTGCGTCCGATAAACTCGGTTTGGCAGGGAAGGCTGCAGATTCTTCAGATGAAGGATGGCAGGAAACAACTGAAACTACTGAATCTGCTGAATAATTTAATTTATTTGGGAAAAAGGCGGTTACATACCGCCTTTTTTTATTTTTAGAGCACAAATTTTCTTAATTAATTGACAAAATACACCGATTATAATTACATAACAGTAAGGGTTTTGTTCTAATAAGACATAATCTTTCACGGATGAATGTGACGCTAAGGAGGGTGTTATGAATATAAATGTGGATAACATCATTGGTTCTGCAGCAAAAATAAATAACAAGCGGAATTCAGAAAAATCAGCTTCCAGGGATGAAAATTCAAAATCAATTGACAGTGTTGAAATCGGAAAGAAAGTAAATACCCGCCTTGATTCGATAGATTCTGATCTTAAAAATATTCAGAGTTCATTATCTAAAAATCAAACTATACGCGAAAGTCTTAATCTTCTATTGGAAGAACTTTCAATGGGCGGATCAAAATCTGAATCCATTGTTAAAGAAGCTAAATATGCAGATGAAGCTGTTCTTGTTGATCTTTTTAAAGGCAGAGAACTTAATGAATCGAATGTACGTTCCCTTATTGATATGACTGATCAGAATATTTCCTCTGAAATTGCAAAACTTACTAAGCTGCAGATTGAAACAGAAAATATTTTTGCCTCTAATATGGCAGGCGGAGATCAGATAGACAAGGTAATAAAAAGTACCGAAACTGTTTTTCTTTCCGGCGGACATGTTTCAGCCAGCAACCGTCTTTCTGTTCTTAATGCTGATCTTGTCATGCGTCTAATTAAATAACTCATTCCGGGAAAGCTTTTATGCTTCCCGGTTTGCTGTGTTTTACCCCATAAGAATTATCTTTCTTGACGAATTACTGTACTGCTTGATATTAGTTTGTCTGGCGCTTTTAGCGTATTTGAAATAAGATTTACAGGATGTATTTATGAAGAATTTCTATGACGGTAAGGTCTATTTGTTTTTTTCAATGGTTTGTCTTGCTGTTTCGGTATTTTTATTTTCGGTTTCTTTTTATTCGGTAACAAAAGTTGAGCCAAAGGCTGCAAATTTTATAGCACTCGGCGAAAAAGCAACAGCCGGTAAAACTGATGCTATTGATGCCGCATCCCAGAATGAAATGAATCAGAATTATACGGAAGCATATAATATTCTAAAAAGCGGTCAAATGTTTGCACTATACCAGAATTTTGACAGTAATTCGATGACTGTTAAAAAGGTTCTTGCGTATATGGATAACTTAGTTAAAACAAAAGGAAATTTCCCCCCTGATACTTCGATTTATCTCGGTACGCTTCTTGAAAGGAGACATTCGGGTGCTATGCTTGGAAGAAATACCGGCATATTTTTTGCTTCTCTTTCAATAGTTTCTTTATTCTTCTTTTTTAATGAAAAAAGAAGAAAAGCTTCAAAATGACACTTATAACGCGGGATCCTCTCCCGCGTTTTTCATAAATAATTCCATTCTCGCGGTGATGTTTTTATAAAGGCACTTTGATGATTTGCAGTAATTGCATTCTGAATTATTTTTCCCGTCATTAAGATATATGCCGTTAAGCGAATATCGAGGATACATTAACATTTTTGAATTGATCGATATAAGGTTCTGATCGGGTTGTACAATGGAAAATATTTCTGCGCTTTTTTCGATAGGGATAATGTTGCCGGGAGTAAGAAGCGTTCCCGTTGTGAAATTTTCTGATAACAGTTTGTTCTTAAGATTATAAAGAGCATAATATGTGAGTGTTGATGCGATTATATCATCAATAAGTCCTTTGTTGTAATCATCATAATTTTCTTCAGAATTTAATCCTGTTGTGAGAGCGAAAACCGCACTTGAGTATTTTGTATCACCGTAAATAGATTTTTCGGGAGGAAGAATTTTGAAAGCAAAATAAGGTTTATATTTAGCAAGAATTTCTTTTGTTCTTTCTTTGATGTAAAATGAGTACTTGTCTCCGAATTTAACACGGCGTGTTTCTTCTTCTATAAAGCATGTTATTTTTTCAGCAGTTATTTTCAAACGAACCCCGGTATGAGCAGTAATGTTTTATTCCGCACATACCGGCAAATCATTTTTTATTATGGATTTACAGTTTCCTTTTTTTCTTCTGCTTTTGCACTTTCATTTTTATTCTTTGCATCATAATCCGGAACTCTTGCTTTTTCAATTCTAAAAAGCATCTTTTCTACATCAACTGCATCAGGTTTGTACTTCTCAGGTACGCGATCGTCATATATTGGATACTTTGTAATCATTCCCATCGTGATGCTGTACTTATTAAGGATATCACCGAGATTTTTCTCATTTAAAACATGATAGATTTCAATTGCGTCTCTTTTGCCTTGTCGGCAGTATTTTATAACTCCCATATATGTATCGATAATGAAATTGATTTCACGTTTTGTCTTTTTTTGTTTAGAGGAAATATAAAGATAATCGGGTGTTTCGAGAAGGCGTCTCGCATCACCTAAACATTTGTATCCGTTTTTCAGATTAGCTTCGATTTTCTGACGTTTGAAGAAATAGTAATAAGTCTTTGTGTCATAAGGTTTTTTTTCAACTAACGGATCAATGGGTCTGAAAAAGTATTTCCAGAGACCGCTGTTTTTGCCGTATTCCATTATTACACCGATTGCCTGCGTGGATACTGTATCAAGCATTTCCTTTGTTCTTACAATGTATCCGTCCGATATTTCCTTTGTAAAAATAATCAGCTCTAGTTTTAAATCCGAATACAATTCAACCGATGTCGGAGGTGTTTCTTCATTCGGTTTTATTGCCTCATCTTCCAGAAAGCTTCCGCGTGCGAAGTTTTGCCCGTAATGAACTTCTGTTGCTTTTTGGAATTTCACCTTAAGTTCTTCGTATTTTTTCCTTTGTTCATCAGTACCAAGATTGTCGACGATGATGCGTAAATCCCTTATCAGACTGAGTGTATAAACATAATCTTCCTGAGATACAACAGCCGGAGATACGGCGGATAGACCGGACCAGGCCGATATTAAAGTTATAATTGCTAAAAGTTTTATAAAAGTACGCATTTTCACCTGCCGACATTGCTCTTTCCTTTATAATCGGAAAATTCTTGACGCTTCTTTATTCATTTTATTTAATAAACCTGACAGCGGCGATCATAAAAACGCTTTTTGGCGATTAATGACAGTAATTTAAATATTTTTGTTTTGTTCTTTTTTGCCAATACAGAGGGTAAGATGGGTGATGATGTTAAGAAGATTTCTTTCAGGTCAAAAACACCTTTAAGATGTCCGATATGCTCAAATGAATTTTTCCGGGAAGAACTATTCTCAGGCGGAGGAAGATTAATCGCAGGGAAACTAACCAGTGAATTGCGCCGAACTTATGAAGAGAATGCGAAATTCGGTAAAATATACCCGATGGCATATATCCTTAATGTCTGTCCGAGATGCCTTTATGTGTCCTTTCAAAAAGACTTTGAAAATCTTCTTCCTGAAGAAATTGATAAAATTAGAAATATGTCTCAGGCCCGTATTGATACCGTAAAAAAATATTTCGGGAATATTGATTTTAATTCAGATAGAACCCTTGCTCATGGAGCTGCTTCATATCTTTTGGCAGTGGATATTTACGGATTGCGTAATAAAAAAGTTGCACCGACTTTCAAGAGGGCAATTGCCTCTATCCGTGCGGCATGGCTTTTTGCCGATCTTGCGAAAGAGAAGCCTGATATACCTTACGGTAAAATTTCTGAATTTTTCTATAACAAAGCATATTCGTTTTACGGTATGGTACTTGAACTGTTTCAAAACGGCGGTGAGCCTGTAGAAGCCGCCGGAAATCTCGGGCCTGATACCGATAAAAACTGGGGTTACGAAGGAGTTCTTTTTCTATATTCATCTCTTACGGTCAAAATAGGTGCAAGGGAATCCGATCTTCAAAAGAGGCTGGAAAATCTTGAGCGGACTAAACGTTATCTGAGCAGAATATTCGGAATAGGAAAATCGACTAAACAAAAGCCCGGTCCGTTGATTGATATGACCCGCGATATGTATGATAAAATGAATGCTATGATAGATGAGATCAAGGGTCAGTCAGAGCCCAATCAGTGAGAATAGCGGCGCTTCTTCAATACGACGGAAGTGCTTTCTGCGGATTTCAATTGCAGAAAGGGCTTGATATCCGGACTGTTCAGAGCGATGTTGAAAAAGCATTGGGAATCATTTTTTCCGAAGAAGTGAAAATAACAGCTGCCGGCAGAACGGATTCCGGTGTTCATGCTATGGGTCAGGTGATTCATTTTGACATACCGCGTGATATGAATCTGCAAAAGCTTGCTATCTCTATAAACGGAATTCTTGAAAA
>JAKJGA010000116.1 GCA_022704645.1 Spirochaetota bacterium | reverse complement strand
GCTGGGTGAGGGCGCAACAATTTTCATTCATCTCAGAATAATTCCTATTCTTTTCCCGCTTTGAAGTTATACACGGGTTTGATCATTTCAATTACTTCTACGGTTTCTTTTATATTATCAAGAATCAGTTTCATGTCTTTGTATGCGCCGGGGGCTTCATCTAAAGTCTCCTTTGATGCAGTCGATGTGTATATTCCGGCATTTATCATCTGCTGGCGGAAATCATCCGCGGATAATTGTTTCTTTGCCTGCACGCGGCTCAATATTCTTCCAGCACCATGAGGAGCCGAGCAGTTATATTTTTCCGAACCCTTTCCTTCGCATATTGCGATTCCGTCTCTCATGTTGAAAGGTATAATTACCTTTTGTCCCTTGTGAGCGGGAGTTGCGCCTTTTCTGATTATGTTATCCGTTCCGATGAAGTTGTGAACTGATTCAATCGTTTCCTCGGGATCTTTTCCGATAAATGAAATTATCCTTCGCATCATTTCTTCCCTGTTTGAAGCGGCAAATCTCTGTGCGGTAAAAAGATCACGCAGATAATCCCGGCATTCAGGGCTGTCTTCCGGCATAAATTCGAGATCTTTGTATTGAATATCGGCTGAATTTTTACTGAGGATTTCTTTCGCTTTCTTTTGGTAATGTACGGCTATTTTCAGACCGAAATTTCGGCTTCCTGAATGGATAGTTATCCATAAATATCGGTTAGAATCATATCCGGCTTCGATGAAATGATTTCCTCCGCCGAGGGAACCCACTGCGTTTAATGCCTTGTCGGTGTCGGTTTTAATTCTAAGACATACGTCTCTGATTTCATGTTTCTGACTTTTCGAAACGCAGTTATGATTTTTGTTTATAGCGAAACCGGAAGGAATTTCCGTTCTGATAAATGAGTCAAGCTTTGCGGGATCGATTGAATCAAGGCTGAATTTTGCAGATAACATTCCGCAGCCGATATCTACACCTATAACATTAGGAATAATGAAGCCGTTTGTTTTCATTGTGAAACCGATGACCGCGCCTTTTCCGGCGTGAACATCAGGCATTACCGCGATATAGGTATTGGCAAAAGCCGGATGATTAAGGAAAGTCTGAATCTGTTCTCTTGCAGTTTCATCAATTTCATCAATCATTACATTCGCGGTATTGTATGAGCCTTTTATTGTTATCATTCAGTTTCCATTTTATCGATTATTTGTATTAAAAATAAGGAGTAAAGTGTTTATCATAATTTATATAAATTCAAGTATTTTGCCGTGTAGTAGAAATTAAATTAAGGCAAAAGGTTGAGCAGTCGCTTGTTGAAGCGTCTCTTTTGTCTGGATAGTTCCGAACTCGACTTCAAGAATGAGGGGCAACGTGTATATTGAATAACAAAGAAGTGCAATAGAAAAAATAAAATAAACATTAAGCTTGTATGCGTTGCAATAATTTCGCGTTTCGCGAAACGCGAAAAAAAGTGATGGAAATTATTAAACAGTCTGTATAATGTTGTATCATGAAAGCACAGGATATTTTAATTCTTCTTTATTTGCTGCAAAGCGCAGATGAAATGGTAACCATGCCGCTGATAAGCCGTGGTACCGGAATCAGTCTTTCCGAAACTCATTCGGCGATAAAGCGGTTGATAAATTCAAGACTGCTTCTTGGCGACTATACTCCGATAACCGCTGCGGCAAAGGAATTTCTCATTCATGGTTTTAAATATGTTTTTCCGCCTACATTCGGACAGATGGAAAGAGGAATTCCTACATCCTTCGCGGCGCCTGTTTTCGAAAACCGCATTGTATACAGCAACGACGATGTTTTTGTCTGGCCCCATCCGGACGGAGAAATCCGGGGGACTTCGCTGATTCCGTTTTATAAATCGATACCCGTTATCGCTCTCAAAAACAGCAACTTGTATGATTATTGCGCTCTGCTTGACGCTCAGAGGACAGGAAGAATTCGCGAACGTGAAATCGCTGAAAAGATATTAATTTCAATGATCGGAGACGGGCGGAGTTGAAATCCAATATTCAAATGCTTCAGACTGTCTGTGATGGATTAGGTGATCTGAGGAAAGATGTTGTTTTTGTCGGAGGTGCGGTAACTTTTCTGTATTGTGAAAATCCGGCATCTGAGAGAATGCGTCCGACTGATGATGTCGATTTCGTTATAAACATGTGCACATATGGAAAATATACTGAATTTATTTCAAAGTTGAGAGCGAAAGGCTTTAAAGATGAAATGAGTGACGAACAAGCGCCTTTATGCAGGCTAATTTATAACAATGTAAAAGTCGATGTCATGTCTACGGAAGAAGAAGCTCTCGGTTTTACGAACAAGTGGTATAAGTCCGGAATAAATCAAAGTATTACAAGATCATTGCCTTCGGGAACTGCCGTTAATCTGTTGTCCCTGCCTTATTATCTTGCTTCAAAAATTGAAGCTTATAAATCAAGAGGAAAGGGAGATGCGAGATTCAGTCATGACATTGAAGATTGCATCGCCGTATTTGACAGCATTAAAACATTGCCTTTCGATTCGGAATCCGTAGATGAAGTTCATCAATTTTTGAAGAATGAACTTTCACTTCTGATGATAGATGATACATTCATTGATGCCTTGCACGGTTTTTTTGTTGTTTCTTCAACAATCGCCGGGGTGCGAATATCCAGAATACTGCAAATCATTGATAATTACTGTAAAATGCAAAATTGAAGCAAATGCAGAGTTTCACCATCGTTCTGACTGCTTTCGATTTTATTTTCCGAAGATTGAAATCAGTGTTATAACCGTTGCGATTATTGTAAAGCCGGCAGTCATCATCCACGTTATCATGTTGAATTTTTTATTCATGTCATCGAAACGTGTATCCATATTTTTCTGCATCATTTCAAAGCGTGTGTCCGATTGTTTCTGCATGGATTCGAACCGTTTGTCCATCTGATTGAATCCCAACTGCATCAATTCGCGCTGGCTTCTGAGTTCTTCTTCGATGCGCGTCATGCGTTCGATGAGCTGAATGTCGTACGGGCGGAGTTGGACTACATTGCTCTTCGCGCCGAAACGGTCGAAGTTTGATTCAATATATGAACCGATCTGTTCAAGCTGTTCTTTCGTAAATTCCATTGCAGTACTCATAATCCACCTTAAACTATTAGAAAAAATCATGCCTGTCAATTATATATACGTTGTTTTGTGAGGTTTTTTCCGCAAAATGCAAAAAACCTTAAAAAAACGCTGAAAAAATGTAAATTTTCGGCCTTTTATGACACTACAATTAAGAGAATGCTTGATAAAAAATGAGTTTATGTTTAGTATACAATGATTATTGTTTCTGACTAATTTGTGAAAGGGGGAGATTATACATACCCGTATATTTCATTCAGCCGTTTGGGCTTTTTTATCATTGATTCTGCTGTGTTCCTGCGGCGGAGAGGTTATCTATGAAGCTCAGAAATTCGTTCCCAATAAAGAGCCGCTTCTGGTGAATTTTTCGGCAGTTCCCGTATCTGCCGAAACCAATATAAATTCTCTCGTAAAAGATGTTATTTTCAACATCACGGTTGAAGGGCTTGACCCCGAAGACGAAGGTCTTGAATTTGATTTTACATCAGAATAAGGAACCTTCGGCGGTAAAGAAGTTTCAGGCAATGTCTGCAAAATCACTTTTGTAACGAATGAAAAAGTAAAATCTGAAATACCTGTTGATATCAATCTTGTAATAACAGATCCGATCGGCGGTGAATACTCAGGAATTCATTCAGTCGGAAAGGGAAAGAAAAAAGCGCTTCTTGAAATTCATCCCGATGATTCGGCAGTAAATTGTAATAATGACGGAACAACTTCTATCAGGTTTAAAGCCGACTGCAAAGGATACTATCAGGTTATTTGCGACAATGACGCCGTTGACGGCACGTTGAAAATGACTGATTCTGAGAGAATATTTCCCTATGATTTAACAGGCGGAATATTTGACTATGTTGCTGTGACAGTTTCCGGGCTCGATTCCGCAGTTGATTCAAACGTAAAACTTAAGCTCAACAGCGCTCCGAACAAAGTATGGATTATTTTCTGTGATTATATTAACGACGATATTTCCGTGAAAAGCGTCGTGACGGCGGTTCCCTGAATGGACGGAGGATTTATGAAAAAGATTTTAGCCTTAGCGGCATTTCTTGTTTTTATCACTTCATGCGGAGGCGGAACTATCGGTGACGCTCAGGAATTTGAACCGAACGAGCCTCCGTCGATTATTGATGTTAAAGCCGTGTCATTGAACGGTTCTTCGACTGATTCGCTTAAAGCCGGAATGAAATTTACTATAACTGTCAAGGCTCATGATCCCGAAAATAAAAAACTAAAGTTTCAGTTTAATTCAGACTACGGAACATTCGGAAACCCTGTTAATACCGATGATTCGTGTACTATTCCTTTTGTTACAGGTTCTTTTGTGCGCCCGGGACTTCCCGTGACTGTTGCTGTTTCAGTTGTCGACCATAAAGACGCAAGCGCTGCCACAAATTATGAAATAGGAAAGGGAAGGCGCGGACCGACTGTTACGGTAAGATATGAAGGTTCTGCATATATTCAGAAAGAAAAAAATACCAGGATATCATTCAAAGCCGACTGTGAAGGAATTTATCAGTTGTACTGCGATAATGGCGTGGATGAAAGCTCTGCCGGGTTGCGTCCGGCATCTGATTACTTTTTATACAGAAAGGATGAAAACGGAAACTTTAAGGATATAATTGTAGATATTGCCGGACCTGCTTCGTCCACTGAGGCAAAAGTAAAACTTTCAACGCCTGAGTTTCGTAATAAAGTATGGGTTGTATTTTCTGACGGAATAAACGATCCATTTGCCGCGCTTGCTCCCGTGACAGTTGATAATACGCCGCCGCAGATCAACATCATCGATACAAGCGGCACAACTGGTGTCGGATTGCGCTCGCCTTTGAGGCTTGTGTTTGACGAAGAAATAATGCCTTCATCTGTTTCTGATAGTTCTGTGAAACTTGAAGACAATGGATCATTTTTCTCTTTATTAAAGCCAAATCCTTCGGGCAAATGCTCTGTTGAAGGAAATATTGTTACCTTTGTTCCTGACGGGCTTGAATACTATTCTAATTATAAAGTGAGCGGCCGGAGCGGAATTAAAGACTTAGCTGGCAATGAATATACTGGTTCGACAAATGGTACTTTTACTACGGTGGAGAAGGGAACAACGCCAAAGCCGTATTTCAGCAAGGCAGCTGATACCTATAATGATGCCCAGACCGTTAATATTTTCGTAAGTGATCCTGATACTAAGATATTTTATACCACTGCAATCGGTTCCGCTGAAGCGGATACTCCGACACCTGAATCTAATGAATATACCGGAACGGCTGTAAACGCCGAGGTCAACACGAGTATAAAAGCCGTCGCCGTTACCCGGGGTTATAAGCAGTCATCTGTTGCATCCGTCAAAATTAAGATAAGAACGCCGATGCCTGAATTTCAATTGAGTACATGCC
>JAKJGA010000115.1 GCA_022704645.1 Spirochaetota bacterium | reverse complement strand
ATCCAAAGACCGCATGGGCTATGAGAAACTATCATCTTTTTCCGGTTGAAATCTCAACGGCCTCATACGAAGAAATTCTGCGCATTCCGGGTGTCGGAGTTCAGAGCGCGCAGAGAATAATTAAAGCGAGAAGGTTTTCCAGACTGACATTTGAAGATCTCAAAAAAATCGGCGTTGTTATGAAGAGGGCGAAATACTTCGCAAGCTGCAGCGGAAAAATGATGAATTCTAATTTCAGCCATGATCTTATTCTCGCTGAAGCCGGCGGTCTATATTCTGAAATAAAAATTGCTGAACTCAGAGAAGGACAGCTTCCTCTTTTCAGAGAACAGATTCCGCCTATCGAAATTGCTCAGGAGATTTGATGAACATTTATATTTATGACGGAAGTTTTGACTCGCTGATTTCTCTCTGCGCGGAACTGATTGCAGCAAAAACTATTCCTGATAATATCATGCCTGAAGAAAAATCGCATGAATATCTTTTTGATAAGATTCATCTTTCTTTCAATCAGAATCTTTATGACAGGCTGAATTCCCGGTTAAATCAGATTTCAAAAAAAGCTTATGCCGATATTTGCGCCGCATTTCTTTCCGAAACAGAAGGAATGGAAATCAAAATTTTTAATTACATTCATACGGTTCTGCGTCTTTCTCTCGAGAAAAACATTTCACAGCAGAAAATCAATGATTATCTCGAAAACTTCGCAGATTCATCCATTAGGAAATTAAATCAGCTTTCAAATAAAGTTTACATCGAACGTCATCGGTTTTTAGGTCTCATCCGATTTTCTGAACTTTCTGATAAATCTCTTTATGCTCAGTTTGAACCCGATCATAATATTACGCTTATGCTTGCGCCTCATTTCAAAACCCGTCTTCCGAATGACAACTGGATAATTCATGATCTTTCACGCGGAATCGGCGCAGTTTATGACAAAGGAAAAAAAGACTACATATTGTGCGGTCTTGAAAATAATTCCGAGATAATTCATTCTGAAGAAGAAAACGCTTTTAGAAAAATCTGGCAGAGATACTGGAAAGAAATCGCAATTC
This sequence comes from Spirochaetota bacterium, assembly GCA_022704645.1. Classification (GTDB taxonomy): domain Bacteria; phylum Spirochaetota; class UBA4802; order UBA4802; family JAFGJZ01; genus JAKJGA01. The sequence continues at coordinate 4,459 of JAKJGA010000115.1, read as the reverse complement.
CTGAAAGAAAAAATCCGAAGTGCCAGTTAAACTTCATGCCGAAAAGATACTGGAAACACCTGACAGAAACAGAAAATTTAAATCGTTGAAACGATGTACTTCGATGAGCATTCACCGCCCGAAAGATAAGTTATCAGCCGCCTTTTTGGAAAAACGATTCTATTGATTTGATCATCGCTCATGCCGCTTTTTCTCAAAGCATAAATCTTTTCTCTCAATTTATAGAAGTAATCAAGCTTCGCGAGAATGTGTTCTTTTCCCTTGTGATGAATCCCCGAATGCGCGCAAAACAGATGTTTGAAATTGAGCTTTGCAATTTTCTCAAGCGAGATAATCGTTTCAGCCATATTCTCTTCAATGAAAGCAATCTTCTGCCTCGATGCAACATACATGTCTCCGCAAAAAAGCCACCTCTTATCTTCTTCAAAAAGTACTACATGATTATCCGTATGCCCGGGAGTATGAATAACCTGAAAGCAGTGATTTTCTGTTTTGAGGCAATCAGAAAAAGACGACGCATTAAAGCCCTTCATGTTTCCCCAGTAATACTTTCTGTAAAAAGGAAATTTCGAATCCAGCTTAGCCTTATCGACAGCGCTTGAATGGATATAAATCTCTGCACCTATATTCTGCTGAATCCAGCCGGCGAGTCCGGCGTGATCTTCGTGAAAATGCGTAATCGCTACTTTTTCAATATTTCTCGATTTAAAAAACGGTGAATATCTTTTCTCGAAATTTGAGGCTCCGGTATCAATCAAAAGTCCGTCTACCAGATAAATGTAAAGGCGCATCTTCATATTGAACGGACCGACTCTGTCTTCAATATATTCAATATTCTCGTAAGAAGCGGTTTTCATTTCATCATTCCTTTTGTGCAAATAATGTTAGACTTAAATATTCTGTTGATATATAATCTCTTCAAGGGAAGGCAATTATGGCAACTGAAAAAACCATTCTTTTGGCTGAAGATGAAGAAATGCTTCATCAGGTAGCCCGGAAAATTATTGAAAGCCTGAATTATATAGTAATTTCAGCTTTTAACGGAGAAGAAGCTGTCAGTGCCTACAAAGAGAATCCGTCGATAGATCTTGTCATTCTTGACATGAAAATGCCGAAAATGGACGGAAAAGAAGCCTTTGCCCTTATAAAAGAAATCAATTCTGAAGCAAAGATTATTCTCTCTTCAGGTTTGTCCGCAGATTCCGAAATCGAAATGATTCTTTCTTCTTTTCCGGACACTAATTTTATTCAAAAGCCTTACAGAAAAGCCCAGCTGTCTGAAATGATTCAAAGTATACTAGGCAGCAACTCGTAAGTTTTAAATAAAAATGATTGTAATAATTTTTTCCTGATAAATTCTTGTCATGGAATATGTTTTTATATTTCTATTTCTTGATCAGGCGGTTTTAATGTCTCTTTCCGTTGAAGAATCCTACAAACTTCTGGATATCAGTCCTTCCGCCGGCGATGAAGAGATTACCAAGAAATTCCGTCTTCTTGCCCTCAAGTATCATCCTGACAAAAACAGAAACAAGATAGAATGGGCAAACAATATCATGTCCAGGCTCAATCAGGCCTATTCTGTCATAATGAGCTCGCGTTTTGAGAGTAATGCAGAAGATAAAATAAACGCGGAAGAAGTTCTGCGCCGTAAACAAAACGAAGAAAGATCAAAAGACATGGCGCGGCAGAAATTGAAGGAGCTTATCCGCGAAAAGCTCATTGCAGATTTTGTCGCCATACGCGAAGAAGTTAAGGATTCTCTATACAGATATTTTCAGTTCAATCTCGACAATATCATAAAAAGAGAATCTGTTTTGAACAAGCAGACTTTCAATGAAGTTGTTAAGACTATCAGATACAAATATCATTCCATTACCGCACTTTCCGAGAAAACCGATGACGAAGAACTTCTCGAGCATTTTAAGGTTTTCAAGAAAATGATTTTTTCTTTTTACAGGGCAAGCGAATGTCTGAACATACTTGATTCTTATTCCAATATGATTGATGTCGAGGCATACCGTCTTTATATAGAAGGCGACCGTTTTCTCCATCTGGCTCAGAAAGAAATTTTTTATGAACGCCATAACAGAGGAAGTTTTCAGAAAGAAGCTTCAATTGAAAATATAATCAAGGCGGCATATTTCTTTAAATCGGCTTTATCCAATTATCCCGAGTCGTCATGGACTGTTGAGCTTGACATTAAGATGGAATACGCCGATTCTCTGCTTCGCTATATAGATCTTTTTTTTAACGAGGACTGATGTTTAATTTCGATTTTGTTAATATAGTTTTTATTTCTGCCGGTCTTGCCATGGATGCTTTTTCCGTAGCACTTTCGACCGGATTCTGTCTTAACGAAATACGAAAGGGTCATTATCTGCGTTTATCCTTATCTTTCGGTTTCTTTCAGTTTATGATGCCTCTCATCGGCTACATTGCCGGAAAAAAAATTGAACCTGTTATACGCGATTATGATCACTGGGCGGCATTCGTTCTTCTTTCAATAGTCGGAATCAAAATGATTCACGAATATTTTGAAAAACAGAAAACCGAATGTGAGCAGGTCGATCCGACTTGCGGCAAACGGCTTCTGATTTTGTCAGTAGCAACAAGTATTGATGCACTTGCAGTCGGAATTACTTTCGGAGTCATGGGAAAAGCCATATTCGTTCCATCCGTCATCATCGGAATAATATGCGCTCTTTTTACCGCTGCCGGAGTTTATCTCGGTAAAAGATTCGGTTCAATAATCGGTAAAAAAGCGGAAATTATCGGCGGACTTTTCCTGATTGCGATCGGAGTAAAAATTCTTCTGGAACATTTGCTTTTTTAACCAAATTCACTTCAGTTAACTCTTTAAACATAATTTAAGTTGACCGATTTTCTAATTTGTTTAGAATTAAGGTATTATTTCTTTTGGAGACTTAGATGTTTAATCCTTCCATTGAACAAATGCCGCGTCAGGAGCTCGAAGCTTTGCAGCTTGAGAGATTAAAGAAAGCCCTTGAATCAGCTCAGAGAACACCTTTCTACAAGAAACAGTTTTCAGACAATAATATAGACATAACAAAAATCAATTCTTTATCCGATCTAAAAAAACTACCTTTTACAACCAAAAGCGACTTGCGAGTTAGTTATCCCGACGGGATGTGTGCTGTCGACAGAAACATCATCGTAAGAATGCATGCATCATCCGGAACGACCGGAAAATCCACCGTTATATTTTATACACGAAAAGACATAGAAGAATGGTCAAGCCTTGTTGCAAGAGGATTATATTCTTCGGGAATACGTCCCGAAGATGTTTTTCAGAATATGATGGGATATGGTTTATTTACCGGCGGACTGGGGCTTCATTACGGTGCAGAAAAACTCGGCTGCATGATAATCCCTTCAGCAACCGGAAACTCATTAAAGCAGATTCAGCTGATTCAGGATTTCAAGACTACGGCAGTTCACATCACACCGAGCTACGCGCTTCATCTTGCCGACGTAATTAACGGCGAAGGAATAAATCCGGCCGATCTCGGAATACGAAAAGCTGTTCTCGGTGCAGAACCTTATTCCGAAGCTACAAGAGACAAGATTCAGGAAATTTACGGACTTAAGGCATACAATAATTACGGACTCTCTGAAATGAACGGCCCTGGGGTTGCATTTGAATGCGAAGAACTCGGCGGAATGCACATCTGGGAAGATTTCTATATTCCTGAAATCATCAATCCCGAAACCGGCGAGAATCTTCCTGACGGAGAAACCGGCGAACTAGTCATCACGCATATCAACCGCGAAGCCATGCCGATCTTCCGTTACAGAACACGCGACCTGACACGCATAATCCCTGAGCCTTGCCCATGCGGAAGAACACATAAGAGAATTGACCGCATGAAAGGAAGAACCGACGATATGCTCATAATCAGCGGAGTGAATATTTTTCCTTCGCAGATAGAATCCGTACTTATGAATATTCCTGAAGTCGGAAACAACTATCAGATTGTAGTAGACAGAGAAAATAATCTTGATAAGATTCATATTAAGGTAGAGCTCTATTCAAAAATGTTTCACGGCGACATCAAGGAACTCGATTCTCTCAGAAAAAACATCACCGATCTTCTCAAATCAACAATAATAGTTACTCCGAAAATTGAGCTTCTTGAACCGGGTTCGCTTCCGCCTTCAACCGGAAAAGCAGTCAGAGTGATTGACAATAGAAAAATATAAGGAGGACACATGCCTCATCAATTATCAATTTTCGCAGAAAACAAACCGGGAAAGATAGAAAAAATCACCGGAATTATCGCAGAAGGTCAAATCAACATTCGCGCGGTTACAATTTCCGACGCAGGCGACTACGGAATAATAAAACTTCTCGTGGATAATCCAGAAAGAGGTTTTGAACTTCTGAAATCCGAAAACATTGCAGTAAACCTGAAAGAAATTATTGCCGTAAAAATAG
>JAKJGA010000114.1 GCA_022704645.1 Spirochaetota bacterium | reverse complement strand
ATCCAAAGACCGCATGGGCTATGAGAAACTATCATCTTTTTCCGGTTGAAATCTCAACGGCCTCATACGAAGAAATTCTGCGCATTCCGGGTGTCGGAGTTCAGAGCGCGCAGAGAATAATTAAAGCAAGAAGGTTTTCCAGACTGACTTTTGAAGACCTCAAAAAAATCGGTGTCGTTTTAAAGAGAGCGAAGTATTTCGCAAGCTGCAGCGGAAAAATGATGAATTCAAATTTCAGCCATGATCTTATTCTCGCTGAAGCCGGCGGTCTATATTCTGAAATAAAAATTGCTGAACTTAGAGAAGGACAGCTTCCGCTTTTTCGAGAACAGGCTATTCCTCCGATAGAAATTGCTCAGGAGATCTGATGAATATTTATGTCTATGACGGAAGTTTTGACTCGCTGATTTCTCTCTGCGCGGAACTGATTGCAGCAAAAACTATTCCCGATAATATCATGCCTGAAGCAAAATCACAGGAGTTTCTTTTTGACAAGATATCTCTTTCTTTCAATCAGAATCTTTATGACAGGCTGACTTCCCGTTTGCTCCAGATTTCCAAAAAAGCATATGCCGATATTTGCACCGCGTTTCTTTCTGAAAAAGAAGGAATGGAAATTATAATTTTCAATTATATACAGACTGCCGTTCGTATTTCACTCACGGAAAAAATGACGCCTGAAAAAACCGCTGTATATCTCGAAAACTTCGCGGATTCATCCATTAGGGAATTAAATCAGCTTTCAAAGAAAGTTTACATCGAACGTCATCGGTTTTTAGGTCTCATCCGATTTTCTGAACTTTCAGACAAAACCCTTTATGCCCAGTTTGAACCCGACCACAATATAACACTTATACTTGCGCCTCATTTCAAAACCCGTCTTCCGAATGACAACTGGATAATTCATGATCTTTCACGCGGAATCGGCGCAGTTTATGACAAAGAAAAAAACGACTACATATTATGCGGTCTTGAAAATAGTTCCGAGATAATTCATTCTGAAGAAGAAAACGCTTTCAGAAAAATCTGGCAGAGATACTGGAAAGAAATCGCAATTCCGGAAAGAAAAAATCCGAAGTGCCAGTTAAACTTCATGCCGAAAAGATACTGGAAACACCTGACAGAAACAGAAAATTTAAATCGTTGAAACGATATACTTCGATGAGCATTCACCGCCCGAAAGATAAGTTATCAGCCGCTTTTTTGGAAAAACGATTCTATTGATTTCATCATCGCTCATGCCGCTTTTTCTCAAAGCATAAATCTTTTCTCTCAATTTATAGAAGTAATCAAGCTTCGCGAGAATGTGTTCTTTTCCCTTGTGATGAATCCCCGAATGCGCGCAAAACAGATGTTTGAAATTGAGCTTTGCAATTTTCTCAAGTGAGATAATCGTTTCAGCCATGTTCTCTTCAATGAAAGCAATCTTCTGCCTCGATGCAACATACATGTCTCCGCAAAAAAGCCATTTCTTATCTTCTTCAAAAAGTACTACATGATTATCCGTATGCCCGGGAGTATGAATAACCTGAAAACAGTGATTTTCTGTTTTGAGGCAATCAGAAAAAGGCGACGCATTAAAGCCCTTCATGTTTCCCCAATAATACTTTCTGTAAAAAGGAAATTTTGAATCCAGCTTAGCCTTATCGACAGCGCTTGAATGGATATAAATCTCTGCACCTATATTCTGCTGAATCCAGCCGGCAAGTCCGGCGTGATCTTCGTGAAAATGCGTAATTGCTACTTTATCAATATTCCTTGATTTAAAAAACGGTGAATATCTTTTCTCGAAATTTGAAGCTCCGGTATCAATCAAAAGTCCGTCTACCAGATAAATGTAAAGGCGCATCTTCATGTTGAACGGGCCGACTCTGTCTTCAATATATTCAATATTCTCGTAAGAATCAGTTTTCATTTCATCATTCCTTTTGTGCAAATAATGTTAGACTTAAATGTTCTGTTGATATATAATTTCTGAAGGGGAAAGCAATTATGGCAACTGAAAAAACAATTCTTTTGGCTGAAGATGAAGAAATGCTTCATATGGTAGCCAGGAAAATTATTGAAAGCATGAATTATACAGTAATTTCAGCTTTTAACGGAGAAGAAGCAGTCAGTGCCTACAAAGAGAATCCATCGATAGATCTTGTCATTCTTGACATGAAAATGCCGAAAATGGACGGAAAAGAAGCCTTTGCCCTTATAAAAGAAATCAATTCTGAAGCAAAGATTATTCTCTCTTCAGGTTTGTCTGCCGATTCTGAAATTGAAATGATTCTTTCTTCCTTTCCGGATACTAGCTTTATTCAAAAGCCTTACAGAAAAGCCCAGCTGTCTGAAATGATTCAAAGTATAGTAGGCAGTAACTCTTGAGTTTTAAATAAAAATGATTGTAATAATTTTTTCCTGATAAATTCTTGTCACGGAATATGTTTCTATATTTCTATTTCTTGATCAGGCGGTTTTAATGTCTCTTTCCGTTGAAGAATCCTACAAACTTCTGGATATCAGTCCTTCCGCCGGCGATGAAGAGATCACAAAAAAATTCCGCCTTTTAGCGCTGAAATATCACCCGGACAAAAACAGAAACAAGATAGAATGGGCAAACAATATCATGTCAAGGCTCAATCAGGCTTATTCTGTGATAATGAGCTCGCGTTTTGAGAGTAATACCGAAGATAAAATAAACGCGGAAGAAGTTCTGCGCCGTAAACAAAACGAAGAAAGATCAAAAGACATGGCGCGGCAGAAATTGAAGGAGCTGATCCGCGAAAAGCTCATTGCAGATTTTGTCGCCATACGCGAAGAAGTTAAGGATTCTCTATACAGATATTTTCAGTTCAATCTCGACAATATCATAAAAAGAGAATCTGTTTTGAACAAACAGACTTTCAATGAAGTTGTTAAGACTATCAGATACAAATATCATTCCATTACAGCCCTTTCCGAAAAAACCGATGACGACGAACTCCTCGAGCATTTTAAGGTTTTCAAGAAAATGATTTTTTCTTTTTACAGAGCAAGCGAATGTCTAAATATACTAGATTCTTATTCCAATATGATTGACGTTGAGGCATACCGTCTTTATATAGAGGGCGACCGTTTTCTCCATCTTGCTCAGAAAGAAATTTTTTATGAACGCCATAACAGAGGAAGTTTTCAGAAAGAAGCTTCCATAGAAAATATAATCAAGGCGGCATATTTCTTTAAATCGGCTTTGTCTAATTATCCCGAGTCGTCATGGACTGTTGAGCTTGACATTAAGATGGAATACGCGGATGCTCTGCTTCGCTATATAGATCTTTTTTTTAACGAGGACTGATGTTTAATTTCGATTTTGTTAATATAGTTTTTATTTCTGCGGGTCTTGCAATGGATGCTTTTTCCGTAGCACTTTCAACCGGATTCTGTCTTAACGAAATACGAAAGGGCCATTATCTGCGTTTGTCCCTATCTTTCGGTTTCTTTCAGTTTATGATGCCTCTCATCGGCTACATTGCCGGAAAAAAAATTGAACCTGTTATACGCGATTATGATCACTGGGCGGCATTCATTCTTCTTTCAATAGTCGGAATTAAAATGATTCACGAATATTTCGAAAAGCAGAAAAACCAATGTGAACAGGCCGATCCGACTTGCGGAAAACGACTTCTGATTTTGTCAGTAGCAACAAGTATTGATGCTCTTGCAGTCGGAATTACTTTCGGAGTCATGGGAAAAGCCATATTCGTTCCATCCGTCATCATTGGAATAATATGCGCTCTTTTTACCGCTGCCGGAGTTTATCTCGGTAAAAGATTCGGTTCAATAATCGGTAAAAAAGCGGAAATTATCGGCGGACTTTTCCTGATTGCGATCGGAGTAAAAATTCTTCTGGAACATTTGCTTTTTTAACCAAATTCACTTCAGTTAACTCTTTAAACATAATTTAAGTTGACCGATTTTCTAATTTGTTTAGAATTAAGGTATTATTTCTTTTGGAGACTTAGATGTTTAATCCTTCCATTGAACAAATTCCGCGTCAGGAGCTCGAAGCTTTACAGCTAGAGAGATTAAAGAAAGCTCTTGAAGCAGCTCAGAAAACACCTTTTTACAAGAAACAATTTTCAGACAATAATATAGACATAACAACAATCAATTCTCTGCCGGATCTCAGGAAACTACCTTTTACAACTAAAAGCGATCTGAGGCTAAGTTATCCCGACGGAATGTGCGCAGTTGATAGAAACATAATAGTTCGAATGCATGCATCATCCGGAACAACCGGAAAATCCACCGTTATATTTTATACACGAAAAGACATAGAAGAATGGTCAAGCGTTGTTGCGCGAGGACTTTATTCGTCGGGAATCCGTCCCGAAGATGTTTTTCAGAATATGATGGGATATGGTTTATTTACCGGCGGACTGGGGCTTCATTACGGTGCGGAAAAACTCGGATGTATGATAATCCCTTCAGCAACCGGAAACTCTCTTAAACAGATTCAGCTGATTCAGGATTTCAAGACTACAGCAGTTCACATCACGCCGAGCTATGCTCTTCATCTTGCCGACGTAATTAACGGCGAAGGAATAAATCCGGCCGATCTCGGAATACGCAAAGCTGTTCTCGGTGCAGAACCTTATTCCGAAGCTACAAGAGACAAGATTCAGGAAATATACGGACTCAAGGCTTATAATAATTACGGGCTATCTGAAATGAACGGTCCCGGAGTTGCATTTGAGTGCGAAGAACTCGGCGGAATGCACATCTGGGAAGATTTCTACATTCCTGAAATCATCAATCCTGAAACCGGCGAAAATCTTCCTGACGGAGAAACCGGCGAACTAGTCATCACGCATATCAACCGCGAAGCCATGCCGATCTTCCGTTACAGAACACGCGACCTGACGCGGATAATACCTGAACCTTGCCCATGCGGAAGAACACATAAGAGAATCGACCGCATGAAAGGAAGAACCGACGACATGCTCATAATCAGCGGAGTGAATATTTTTCCTTCGCAGATCGAATCAGTTCTCATGAACATCCCCGAAGTCGGAAACAACTATCAGATTGTAGTAGACAGAGAAAATAATCTTGATAAGATTCATATTAAGGTTGAGCTCTATTCAAAAATGTTTCACGGAGACATCAAGGAACTCGATTCTCTCAGAAAAAATATCACCGATCTTCTCAAATCAACAATAATAGTTACTCCGAAAATTGAGCTTCTTGAACCGGGTTCGCTTCCGCCTTCAACCGGAAAAGCTGTCAGAGTGATTGACAATAGAAAAATATAAGGAGGACACATGCCTCATCAATTATCAATTTTCGCAGAAAACAAACCGGGAAAGATTGAAAAGATCACCGGAATAATCGCAGAAGGACAAATCAACATCCGAGCGGTAACAATTTCCGACGCAGGCGACTACGGAATAATAAAACTTCTCGTGGATAATCCAGAAAGAGGTTTTGAACTTCTGAAATCCGAAAACATTGCAGTAAACCTGAAAGAAATTATTGCCGTAAAAATAG
>JAKJGA010000010.1 GCA_022704645.1 Spirochaetota bacterium | reverse complement strand
TTTCATCAGTTAAGTAAAAAACTCCGTCAACTTCCGGTGCATCATATTCTGTTCTTCCGGCATAATGGAATTCATCCAGTTTTTCTTCTACAAGAATTTTTACCTTCTGACCCACCATTTTCACAAGAGAGTCGCGTGATATTTCCTGTTGAAGCTTCATCAATTTCTCAAAACGGCGTTTTTTAATCTTTGAAGGATTATCCGCCAGTTCCGCCGCAGGAGTATTTTCCTCCGGAGAAAAGACAAAAGCACCAGCTTTATCAATGCGGGCTTTTTTCATAAAATCCAGAAGCTCATTATAATCTTCTTCCGTTTCTCCCGGATAACCGACCATAAATGTTGAACGGATTTTAATTCCGCTTACTTCAGATCTAAGGCGTTCAATAAGATCAAGATACTTTTTAGAACTTCCCTTCCGGTTCATTGAAAGCAGAATTTTCTCAGAAGCATGCTGAAAAGGTATATCTATATATTTTACAACTTTATCATTAGATGCAATAAGTTTTATAATTTCATCCGATAAATGATCCGGATGAATATACATAAGACGTATCCATTCTACCGTTTCAATCTTGGAAATTTTTTCAACTAACGAACAAAGATCCGATGAACCGAAAGAATAGGAAGCAATATCCTGAGCGACAATGATAAGCTCCTTTGCTCCGCGTGATGCGGCGTCCATTGCATCGGAATAAATGCTATCAGGGGAAAAAGAAACATGATCGCCGCGGATTATCGGAATCGCGCAGAAACTGCATCTGTTAGAACAGCCTTCCGCAATTTTAATGTATTCATAAGGCAAACCCAATTCCAGCGGGATACGTTTATCAGTTTTTACAAAATTTTCAGATATTTCAAATAGACTCTTAACTGCCGGAATAAAGCCTTCATCATACAATCCGTAGACAAGATCAATTTCCGGAATATCAGCAAGAATATCTTTTTTATACCGTTCTGAAAGACAGCCGAGAACGGCAATTTTTGCGCCTGAAAGTTTTAGCTCAAGTGAATCGAGTATAACGGCAATAGACTCTTCTTTAGCTGACTGAATGAATCCGCAAGTGTTTATAACGACAAAATCGGAAGACTCTATGTCTTCCGATTGCATAAACCCATTTTCAATCAAGGCAGCATTAAGTCTTTCAGAATCCACCTGATTCTTTGAGCAGCCGAGTGAAATTATGTGATATGTCAGGCTCACTTCCAATCTTTAATTGAAATAGTATATTTATTCGGATTAGCAGGATCTTTTTCCCACTTTATTGTCTTCGAGGCAACAGTTCCCTTTCCGCCAAAAACAAAATCCTTATCATTAATCTTAACCTTCACGCCGCCTGCATTTCCGATTTTTACCTGAATAGCATTAGACGCTTCCCATCTTTCTTTTCTTCCCTGACGTACAAGACCTGAAATTCTCTGCTGTCCGTCGAGATAGAGTTCAAGATATGTATTTTCTAGAAATTCAGCATCAAAAGTAATTTTGAGATTGCGGTCATCCTGAGCAGTTACCTGAGGCGAATCAGAATCGGAAGCATTTGCCTGATCAACAGACGAATCAGCTGCACCTGAAAGCTCTATCAGGAATTTCCCTCTGCTTCCGGCTAATGCTTTTAAAGTAATGGAAACATCTCTGTTTGCTCCCGGAAAAACAATCTTTGAAGGCTGATCAAGATTAAGGGTATAATTTGTTTTTTCAGGATGAGTCTGAATATCTACTGAATTTGCATTTATCTGCTTAACAAGAAAATAACACTCTTTAGAACCTACAATAAACTGAACTGCTTCATCTTTAGAAGCAAGAATCATTCCTTTGTCATTCGAAAGTTTAAGAGCCAGAAGATTTTCAAAATCCGCAGTTTTTCCTTTTGATGTGTATTCACTCTTCAAGTCATCAATAGATCCTTCGGAAGAAGTATCTACCCCGCTCGAAATAAATCTAAACAGAAGGAAAAAAAGAAAAACCGCAAGTACGCAGCCGACAACAACAAAAATTCCCCTTTTTGATCCTCCAAGAGAAGGCACACCGAAATTAATTGAAGTCATCTTGCCGGTCGGCTTAGTAAGTTCCTCGAGAGGAGTTACGCTCTCTCCAATCTTGAAACCCTTATACGCCTGAACCATAGACTCAGAATCAAGCCTAAGATAATCTGCATAATTTCTCAAAAACCCCATCGCATAGGTTTCACTCGGAAAATAATCAAAATCCTCATTTTCCAAAGCTTCGAGATATGTTGGCGCGATATTCGTATCCTTGGTAACATCGGAAAGACTAAGCTTCCGTGCTTCGCGCGTTGATTTTAGCTTTTCACCTATACTATCCACTTTCTACTCCTCCGACAGCATAGGGTTCTTTATCACCCTTGCATTTGCCGGTTTATCCATTTTGAAAATTCCCTTTGGAAAATCTTTTGCTGTATCAATTTTTGAAAAACGTATTTTAACTGTTTTTCCGGCTGAAGTAACACCTTCAGCTCTGATTATCAGATAATTTTCATCAATCCAGATATTCATTGTCTTAAAACCGCTTCGGCTCTCTTTCTGCTGAAGATGAATCAGATAATATTTCTTTCCGTCTTTATCGGTAAAAGGCTGTTCTTTCTGGGCAAACTTATAATGATATTTCTTAAACAATCTCTGAAGGCCGGTTCTTGAATTTGACGAAAAAATACCGCTTTCATCATCTTTCAAGTCCTGCTCTGCAACAACATTCAGACTCGGAATATAAAGCCACATTACACGTCCGTCAGAAACAAGCTTCTGTCCGGCAGGGCTGAAAAAATCAACCAGCAGGTAATTAGGAAATTTTGTTTTTATTGTCCCGCTTCGAACGGTTTTCTTGCCGCCCTTCTCGCTTTCTATAACGAAATCAGCGCTCATTCCTTCGAATGAAGCATACTTCTTTTTAACTTCATCGACAACATCACTGACTGTCGTAAAAGTAAACTTTGCGGATAGAAACGCAGGAAGTAGAAGCAAAAGGAACATGAAAATATTTTTTTTTGTATTCATAAAAAACCAGAATTTTTCTTTTTAGCAATTGCATAATTTGAAGGAAAAAAGTCAATCACAAACAAAAGATTTTTTTCATCACTAGATAAACAAGTAGACAAATAAAGTCTCCGGTTAAAAATGTATCCAATAAACTTCGGGTGACTTATGAAAAAAACCTCATTGATCTCTTTCCAGGCTGTAAACGACTCTTTTCATAATGAAAAAAATGAAACAGAAAATCATGAAAATCACCCGGCAAATCTTGAAACAGGAAGAATATATTTTTCCATAGGTTCTTCTGAAATCAAAACAACCCTTCTGAGAAAAACACCTCATTATTCAGCTTGAAATCTTTTTAATTCGGGTTCACCTTCCGGAAAATTATTCCAAACTGCATAATAACCGTAAAAAACGCTTCCCGGATTAATCAGCCGGATTCCGCCTGAATTCAAATAAACCTGCTCATGAGTGTGCCCGAAAAAAACAACTTCTGCACCCAAAGCTTTTGCTCTTAACCGAAGATACTCAAGCCCGCTTTTAACGGAGTAACCTTCACCATGAGTAATAAAAATATTAGTATCTGATATACATAAATTTATTTCGTTATCAGCGTACACGTTATCGGTATTTCCGCGGACGGCATATATTTTTCCTGAAAAATCAGACGGGATATCGGGAAAACCGTCCCCGCAGAATATCAGAATATCCGGCAGGGATTCGGTAATTATCCGCTCAAAAGACTTTTTATTTCCATGCGAATCCGAAACAATAACGACTTTCATTGAAACAAAATGCGTTTATTCAGCTTCTTCAATTTGAGGTATGTCCGAATCATCCGCTTCGACTTCATCGTTCTCCTGAACATCTGGAGCGTCCTGTTTCTCGGTATATTTATCCATCTGACCGATAATGCCGCTTGCAAGTTCATCTGAACCGTTAAGAATCCATTTGCCGTCCTTTTCAGAAACTGAAATATCAACATCTGTTTCAACTCTTGCATGGTTTTTATCTGAAACTGACTTAGTTATAAAATCCGCCATAAGTTTAGCAACCAATGCATCCTTTTCTTTCTCTGACTTAACATTATCAACTGCTGCTTGAACTTTCTCTGAAGAAAATTCAGTTTCCATTGCAAGCATAAATTTAGTCATATCAGGTGCGGATATTTTTGTTTTAACAACAACGTCTCCATTTTCAGAAACGCTTGATGATATAATCTTATAAGTGATCTGAGCTGTAATTATTCTCATCACCGGCAGAAACGCCGCATATTGATCCTCAACATCAAAACCGCCCTCAATAAATCCGCCGGCTTTCAAAAAATCACCTTTTTTTACACTTTCAAGAAAACTGGTAACGGCTTTTTCCGCAGCTTTTTTATCAGGTTTTGCACTCAATGCAACTGATGCAAAAATACAAAGAACAACAACAAATAATTTCTTCATAAAAACTCCTATGATTATTCGAAACGTCTGTTTATGAACTAATAGCCTTTTTATTTCAAGAAATAAATTATGATTCTAAAACGCAAAAAATCCGTTTTCACGGATTTTTTGCAATATTCTGGATTTAACAAAATTTATTTTTTTGCAGGCACTTCTTCAGGTTTAGTATTTAATAGCATCAGCCTCGCAGTAGCATAATCTGAATGAAGAGTATTTGTATGCTGAACTTTTACCTTCTCATAATACTCTTTTGCCTTAGCCAAATCACCTTTTTTCTGATACATTCTTCCAATATCGTACAGATTCCGTGCATTGAATTTTCCGTTCGGATACTTCTTCTCAATCGAAAGATACATTTCAAGTGCCTTATCAAAATTTCCGGAATTTTCATAACATACACCTATTGAGAAAAGCGCAAGAGGAGCAAGTTCTGATTCAGGGTTTTCTTTTATAAAAAGCTCGAAATACTTGATCGCCTCTTCATTCTTTTCTGATTCAAGATAATAACCGGCCGCAAGATAATAACCGTCACGGGCAATGTATCCGAATTTGCTTTTTTCCTTCAGCTTAATAATTTTAGCTGCAGTTTCAGCCTTAATTTCATTTATCTTAGAATTTAAGAGATCATAATTTTCCATTGTACGCGGAATATCTTCAGAAATCTTTCTTACCGAATCATCAAAATCATCAGAAATTTTTGCATACTCAGCAAGTGAATCATCCACAGATTTCTGATACAATACCGCACAAACTGCCGCTGCTGCACAAAGCACAAGAACCGTGCTCAGAACAGCAATCGCAGCTTTTTTATTTTTCTTAATCGAATCCTTAACACGCATCAGAAATTTTTCGATTGCGTCTCTTTTTATATCGAGTTTATTTATCATTTTTTAACTCCGTTAGTTTGCTTTTTCCATCTTATTCTTCAAAAGATCGGCGATGCTGGCAGTATTTGAAGTGCTGCCGCCCATTACTTTTGAAAGCTCTTCTTTTTCTGACATAATGTCAAAACCCTTGATGCTGAGAGAAATTTTCTTTTTATCTACATCAACATCAAGAACAACTGCATTAACAGAATCTCCTATTTTAAAAGCAGAATTCACATCCTCAATTTTATTTCGGGAAAGTTCAGAAAGATGAACAAGTCCTTCAACCTTATCGTCAAGTTTTACAAAAACACCGAACGAAGTGATGCTTGAAACCGTTCCGCTTACTTTTGAACGCGGCGGAAATTTTTCTTTAACATCCTCCCATGGCGAACGGGTAAGCTGCTTGATTCCGCATGAAATCTTCATCTCGTCAGAATTTGCTGATAGAATTTTAACCTTTAGAGAATCACCAGGTTTATATTTTGAAGCAAGATCAACTTTTTCATCATCCCATGAAAGATCAGAAACATGAACAAGCGCGTCAATATCATTGGCAAGATTCACAAAGAGACCGAATGGAGCGATACGCGCAACTTTCGAATCAACAACAGAACCTACACGATTCTTTGTAAGATAATCAACAAAAGGATTAACTTCCGCCTGTTTGATGCTCAAAGAAATACGGCGTTCTGCCTTATTAATATCAGTAATTACAGCACTTACAACATCATCTTTCTTATAAAGCTCTTTAGGATTTACAATTTTCTTTATCCACGAAATTTCTCCGGAGCTTACAAGACCTTCTATTCCGTTCTCGATCTCAGCGAATATTCCGAAACTTGTTACAGTTGTTACAGTACCCTTAACTTTATCTCCGGCTCTGTATTTTTTATCAATAGTTTCCCAAGGGTCAGCAGTCATCTGCTTGATTCCAAGAGCAATCTTTCTGTTTTCAAGATCCATGGAAAGAATCTTAAATTCGCCTTTATCACCGATTTTAAGAATGTTCTTTCTTTTTACTCCCTTGCTCCATGAAAGGTCATTATTATGAAGAAGAGCTTCGTATCCGTTTATGCTTACGAAAGTACCGAAATCGGCAAAACTTACAACAGTACCGGAAACAACGTCTCCTTCCTTGTACTTCGATGAAATTTCAGCCCATGCTTTCTCTTTTATTTCATCAACAACCATCTTGCGGGAAAGTATTACATTTTTCTTTTTAAGATCAATTTGAATAACTTTAAACTCATAAGAACGGCTGAAAGATTCATCATCTTTAATTCTTATGTCACCGGCTTCTTTAATAGGAAGAAATCCGGTAACTCCGTCAAACTCTACAACTGCACCGTTTGGAAGCTTTTTTATAAGTTTACCGTTAACTCTTTCATTTCCGGCAGAAGCCCAGGCTTCAAAATTTTTCCATTTTTCAATCTGGACAACAGCTCTCTTTGAAAGCTGATACATTCCTTCACTGAGTCTGGAAGATTTAATAAGAACATCATGCTTTTCGCCTTGTTCGGGAGTTTTATCAAACTCATTAAGAAAAACTTTTCCTTCGACTTTTCCGCCTATATTAAGATAAGCGAACTTTGAATCTACCGAAACAACTTCTCCCTGAACAATTTTGCCCTGCTCGATCGACGGTGTGGAATTCAAAAGTTCTTCCATTGTCATGCTGTCATCGAACCGTTTATTAGCCTCTGTCATAAAATCACCTTAGATACCTTTAGCATTATCTTTTATAATCTGAACAATCTTTTCAAGAACTTCGTCTTTTGTCAAAAAGGAAGTATCAACATAAACCGCATCATCAGCCTGCTTTAGAGCGCCGAAACCGCGTGATCGATCCTGATCATCACGTATGATTATCTGTTTTTTTATATCATTTACGTCAACAGTTTTTCCCATGGAGGCATATTCTTTGACTCTCCGGTCAGCTCTGACATCAGCAGACGCATCTATATAAAGCTTAACATCCGCGTCAGGAAAAACAACAGTTCCGATATCCCTTCCGTCCATTATAACCGATTCTTCCTCTGCCCATTTGCGGAGAAGAGAATTCACAAATTCACGTATCTGACGGTTATCCGAAATCTTGCTGATGTTTTTTACGACTGTCTCGTTTCGAATATCATTACTTACATCTCGATCATTGAGATAAGTGTATGTTGTGCCGTCTTCAGTGAATTTCTGCGATATAGAGAAAGAATCACTTAGAAGAGAAGCATCACAGGAATCAAACGAACCGCCGCTCTTTTCCAGAAAATAAAGCGTTATCGTCCGGTAAATGGCGCCTGAATCAATATACTTAATGCCAAGCCGGCGTGCGGCTAGCTTTGAAATACTGCTCTTGCCAGAACCTGCAGGTCCGTCAACAGCAATCTTAAATGTGTTTTTCATGCTTCCATAAAGGGAAATAAGCTTAAAAAAAACAATAAAAAAAGATTTTAAGCTTCTTCGGTTTCATCAAAAGAAAATTCTTTTATTTCAACAAGTTTCGGAAGATCGGAAAGCTGAGTTAAACCGAAAAGGCGGAGAAACTCATCCGTCGTACCGTAAGCAAGAGGTCTCCCGGGAAGCTCTTTGCGTCCGACAGGTTTAATCAAATTGCGCTTCATGAGATTCGAAACCATCATACGGGATGAAACCCCGCGCAATTCGTCGATTTCGGCAAGTACGATAGGCTGTTTATATGATATGATTGATAATGTCTCAAGCATTCCTTTTGAAAGAGGTTCTTTTTTCTTGAATCCGAGCACTTTTCTTACAACTGAGCCGCACTTCGGATTTGTTACGAACTGAAAACCGCCGGAAATTTCTACAAGCTTTATTCCGCCGTCACGCTCCGCATATTCATCAAGAAGCGAATCGAGAATAATTTTGGCTTCAGTGGCATCAATCTCAAAATTTTTAACAAAAAAAGAAATCGGCACAGGTTCATTTGACAGAAAGAGAATAGCCTCAAATGCTGAATTTAAATCAACATCTTTAACTTCTTCCGGTGTTTCTTCCGGAGAAAGCCCCAATGCTTCTGTTTCATTTTCTGAAATCTCGTTATCCATTTAAATGTTCACACTCGTAACAGTAAATTCATCCGGATTATAACTGCCCGGCTCAAAAGTTCTAAACACGGCAATATCCTCATAGTTGTTGCTTTGCATAATCTTTATCTTGTGAATTTTCGTCAACTCAAGAATTGCGAGAAAAGTAGCAATAATTTCGCCGCGCGTAGATTCCTCAGTAAAAAGCGCAAAGAAATCTATTCTCTCGGCATTCTGAAGCATATCAATAATGAGTTTAATTTTATCGCTTACAAGCACTTCATCGAATTTAATCGTCCGTTCTTCTTTCTTTTCCGTTCTTCCGGAAATTCCGGCAAAAGCGTTAAGAAGGTCGTAAAGAGACATCGTATGCCATTCTTTAGAATCGATAAATTCCGAAATATCAGATGATCGCGAATATGAATCCTGGTTAAGATCATACATTTCGCGGAGCGAACTTCCGGCTTTCTGAAACTTCTTATATTCAAGAAGTTTCTGAACCAGTTCCGGCGGCAGAGGCGGAATAAAAAATTCGTCATCCATCTCACCTGTCGGGAGAAGAGACTTGGATTTATAATATGTAAGCTCTGAGGCCATTATTATAAAATCGGTGGCGACAGACACATTCATCTTTTCCATCATCTTCAGATACAGGATATACTGCTCTGTAATCTGCGAAATAGACACTTCCATAATGTCAATTTTCGCCTTGCGTATAAGACTCCACAAAAGATCAAGCGGACCTTCAAAATTGGAAATATGGAGCACGCATGAATCTTTGGATTCCGTCTGAGCTTCCGGCTCTTCATGTATTTTCTTTTCTTCTGTCATATATCCGGCCAAAAAAATAACGGAGAGCTGAGCCCTCCGTTATATAGTCGGTAAATTAAAGAAAAATCTCAACAGATAATCATCCGTTGAGAGCTTTTTCAGCAGCTTTCTGCAATCTTTCAGGAGGAAAAGGTTTAACAACAAAATCCTTTACACCGAGTTTAATCGCTTTAGTAAGAAGGTTTTCCTGACCGAGAGCAGTAACCATAATAATCTTCGCGGATGAATCCATTTGGAGTATCTCTTCAGCAGCCTGAATTCCATCCTTTTCACGCATAGTTATATCCATGGTTACAAGGTCTGGTTTGAATTTTTTATACATTTCGATAGCGATATTGCCGTTTTCAGCTTCACCTACTATCTCATGTCCTTTTGGCACAAGAGCGTCCTTCACAAGGGTTCTCATGAATTTCGCATCATCAACAATCAAAATCCTGGCCATCTCAATACCCCAAATTAAACTTAATATTAAGAACAAAAACCTTCGCTGTCTGTCAACAAATTCTTTTAGCCTTAAGAGTAAATCACACGAATCATAAATGTTCAACAATTTTTTTGGAAATTTGTTCCAAAGGCACTTTATCAACAACACCGCCGAGCTCAACTGCTACCCTGTTCATTCCGTAAACGACACTTGTTTCCTCATCCTGAGCGACAGTATATCCGCCCTTTTGACGTATTTTGGATATTCCCTCTGCTCCGTCCCGTCCCATTCCCGTCATAATTACACCTATCAATTCACTGGTATAATTTTCAGCAATCGAAGAAAGCATGACATCAATAGAAGGTCTGTGCCCGGAAACTTTTTCTGATTTACTGAGTCGTATTAAAAATTCACCCGACCTTCTCTCAAGAATTATATGAGAATGACCTGGAGCAATATATCCGCAACCCGGAAGCACCTTGTCCATATCTTCAGCTTCCTTAACTTCAAGCGATGATGAAGAATTTAGCCTTTCTGCAAACGCCTTGGTAAAACCTTCAGGCATATGCTGAACAACAAGTACCGGCGCAGGAAAATTATCCGGCAGTGAAGAAAACACTTTCATGAGAGCTGACGGTCCGCCCGTAGAAGCTCCTATACCTACAAGTTTGCCGCTCTTTCCGCCTTTGGAAAGAGAATCCATTTTTAAAGGGGCTTCATAACGAAATGAATCCTTATTATCAGAGGATTCTTTTTCATTCTCGAAACGCGAAGGCCTGATACGTATAACACTCTTCGCAACAGCTTTAACTTTTGCGACAAGCTGCGCAGAAAGTTCCTCCGGCGACATGGAAAGAACACTTGACGGCTTAGGAACAAAATCAACCGCGCCGTACTCAAGAGCCTTGAAAGTAACTTCGGCACCATATTGAGTAAGGACGCTCATCATAATAACAGGTTTGGGATTGACCCGGATTATTTCCCTGAGAGCTTCGAGCCCGTTCATAATAGGCATCTCGATATCCATCGTTATAACATCAGGATCGAGAGTAAAACTCTTAAAAACCGCAGTCTTTCCGTTATTGGCATTCCCGACAACAGTGATCTCGGGATCACGCTCCAGCGCATCTGTTATTATTCTGCGGACTAATGCGGAATCATCGACTACTAAAACCTTAATTTTAGGTTTTTCATTCATTCATTCCTCAGGTTCGAAACCAATGTTTTCAATGATTCAGAATCCGGAAGAATTAAAAGATTTGCCATAATTCTATCGTCTTCATAATAGAAAACAGTGTCCATTATGAGAGCATAATCATTCTTCATATTATGAAGAACAAGTATGGAATCAAGTATAGACTGGATATAATCATTAACCATAGCCGGAACGCTCGGCATGATAACAAGACCTGTTTTTTCACTAAAAGCGTTAACAACGGAAGAACCTACAATATTTGTAATTTCTTTCAGTGCTGATATCGCATCATCATTTATTTCTTTAGTCTTACCTGTATCAAAACCGTATAAGTCATCTATCAGCGAACATACTGAATCATTCGGCATACTGAGAAGAATGGTGCCGTGAACATCTCCGGAGAGAGACATATAAATTCCGGCATAAACATCATCCACTTTGCCCAAAGACGCAGGAATTTTTTCAATCGGAAGCATTCTGACTTCAGGTATCGCGATATCAACGCGCTTGCCAATCATTCTCGAAAGAGAATCCGCGCCCTGCATAATTCCGACATTTGCCAGAAGCTGAACCTTCTTCATGTCTTCGGAATCAATTCCTATCACTTTCTTAATATGCTCATCAACATCACCGGTACTAAGCACGCTGCTTACATTTTTGTGGAGCTCATCTCTGAACTCATTTAAAGCTTCCTTAACATTCTCATCTGCGGCAACCGCGCTTGATTCGAGAACAGGCGTTGTCTGCTCAGAAAATACAGATTTCGGCTTATTATCAGACATCGAAGGAGTTTCCATTTTCGGAGATGTTTTCTCTATAGGAGCAACAGTCTTTGCCGGCTGAACAGGCGAAGAAACAGACGAACTCGGAGCTTCTGCTTTCTTCAATTCTTTCAGATCTGCCTGTATGGAAGCCGCTCTTTCAGCCTGTACAGCATCAACACCCGACGAAGATATCAGTTCCTTGTTAAGAGTCATTCTTAAATCGTCAGTTGCGGCACCTGCAGAAAGCTCTTTCTGCTCGACAAGCGCAACCGAAGCTTCTTTCTTTTTAAGAATCTGAGAACGCTCTTCTCTTCCGATTTTATCCTGTTCGCTGATTACTTTATTAATCATTGAAGAAATATCAAGAATCAGACATATGCTTCCGTCACCGAGAATCGAAGCACCGGCAAGTCCGTCAACGTTCACATAATTCTGTTCAAGGGATTTAATTACTATTTCCATCTTACCGACAAGATCACCGACGATAAGACCGATTTTTCTATTATTATATCCGACTACAACAACAGGAATATTTTCCAGGTCGGCAATTTCGTATTCTAGACCCACAAACTGATTCAATCTCAGTAATGATAGAATTTCACCGCGCAGATTAATAACCTCATGGCCTTCAATCGTAGTAATATCTTCCTGTGCAATTTTAATTGTTTCAATAACATCCGAAAGCGGAATCGCATAAACTTCTTTGAGAACACTTACCATAATTGCAGGAATAATCGCAAGAGTCAGAGGAAACGCCATAATGAAACGGGTTCCCATTCCAGGTTCTGTTTCGATGCTGATGCTTCCGTTCATTTCATTTACGACTTCTTTAACGACGTTCATTCCGACTCCGCGGCCTGAAACATCTGTTATTTTTTCAGCCGTTGAAAATCCCGGATGAAAAATAAATTCATAAATGTCCTCATTATCCATTCCTGAAAGAATTTCTGGAGTAACGAGATTTCTTTCCAGAGCCTTACGTTTGATGCCGTCAATGTTCAGACCCTTGCCGTCATCAATTACTTCAACATAGATCTGATTTCCGCCCTGATAAGCATTAAGCGTAACTGTTGCGCTTTCAGGCTTTCTTAAAGCAAGCCTCTCCTCAATAGATTCAATACCATGATCTATTGAATTTCTGATCATATGAATAAGAGGTTCACCGATTACATCTACTACCTTTTTATCAAGCTCGGTATCTTCTCCGTTGGTGACAAGCTGAACACTTTTTCCGCATTCACGCGCAAGATCCCGGACAAGACGGTTAAACCGTTCGAAAACCTGCCCGATAGGAACCATTCGCGTTTTCATTATTCCGCCCTGGAGATCTTTCGCAATACGCGACATCTGCTCCATGCGGTTTTTAAATTCATTTATGACAGTTTTATCAGCATTCTGCTTTTTCAAATCATCATAAAGTCGGTAAAATCCGGAGTTTGCAATTACAAGTTCTCCGACATTATTTAAAAGTTCATCAAGCTTATCAACACTGACTTTTACTGTACGTAAAACAGTGCCTTTTCTTTTTCTATCAGCATCCTTTCTGTCATCATGAGCATCATCCGAGATAACCGGAGCTAACATCTCCTGTGCTTTTTCAGAAACAGACACAATGCCTGAAGGAAGAGCCTCCTCTTCCGGAGCAGCTTCTTCCTCCTGAGACTTTGATTCGGCTTCTGATGTTGAACCCTGATTCTTATATGTTAAAACATACTTATCATCTTTTTGGGTAAGGCTGATCTTAACGACATCTATGCGTACAATAAGATCCACATCGCATGCCTTAAAAACTGACTCAAGAGGTTCATTTGTAAGAAGTATAATTTTAAAAGCATCTTTAACTGTTTCGTCAGTTATATCACCTTCATCCGGAATTGTCTTAATAACCTGACCGATGTTGCGGACATTATTGATGACGAGCTGGGCTTTGACCCACTTCATCTGAGCGTCTTTCTCTATAAAAACAGTTACTTCGTAGCAATCCAGCTTATCATCAAGACCCTTTTTGAGAAGTTTTTTCTCCTGCGGTGAAAAAACTGTTTTCGGCGTCTTTTTCATATCATCCGACTTGGTTTCAGGTTTAGATGCTTCCCTGGCAGGAGCAGCACCGGACTTAACATTCTCATGTAATTCCTGAATTTCACGAATGATTCCGCTCAAATCTTCCTGAGGAGCTTCGCCCTGCGAAACGGACTCAATAACCGCGTTTATAAAATCAAATGATCTGAATAGAACATCTATTATCTGCTGATTAATTTTAATTGTTTTATCACGTACACCCTGCAGAAGATTTTCCATCTTATGCGCGAGGTCGCTCAAATCGTTCAAACCGACAAATGCCGCCGAACTTTTCAAAGAATGAGCCGCACGGAAAATATTATTTATTATCGCCTCATCTTCGGGATTCTGTTCCATTTGAAGAAGATTCTTGTTAAGTTCCTGAATCTGGTCATCAGCCTCTTCAAGAAAAATATCCTGATATTCGCCCAATGAGAAAGCCATAATCTTCTCCTCTTTTACGCCTTAATGTAAGCCTTATCTTTTCTATCCTTCGTCTCTGCATCAGCAAAGAGAATATTCTGCATATTCAGAATTATAATGAGGCGCTCTTTTAAACGTCCCACGCCCTTAATATACTCTTCAGAAACTCCTTCAATGAGAACCGAAGGCGGATCAATATTGTTTTCTCTGATTCTGAGAACCTGTGATACATTATCAACAAGAAGACCTATTAGTTTATCTTCTGACTCAATTACTATTACACGCGATTGATCGGTAAGAACAGCCTTCGGAAAACCGAAACGTTCCCTCACGTCAACAACCGGAATTACATTACCGCGCAGATTGAGAACGCCTTTAATAAAATGCGGGGTATTCGGAAGCCTCGTAATCGCAGGAATTCGCAGAATTTCGTGCACAGAAAGAATTTCGATGCCGTACTCGACATCCTCAAGCTGAAAGCTCACAAGCTGAACAATCTGACCGTCAAGAAGGTCTTCTTCACCGCCTGTTAAGGAAGCATTCAGGGTCTGCTCAAGCAAATTTTCATTAGGTTCCATAAACGCACCCGTAAAAGAGAATTATTGATATAGTAGACTATCATCATAAAATTGTCAAAATATTAATTAGCACCGACAAATACGCCGGCTTCAGCCGGCGTTCAGTCATTAGCGCTGTAATCGTAATTTTCATCAATTTTAAGTTTTTTGTTCTTATACCCTGAAAAATCACCGATGAGGCCCTGCTCAAGAAGCGTTATAAGTTCATTTGCCCTTTTGGCAACATTCTCATCAATTCCCTTCTCAATTTCTTTCAGCTGAAAATACTCATCCGCTATATTCAGCGCAGCCAGAATGGCTATCTGAACGGTGTTAGCCGTATTAACAGAACGGCTGACCTCATTCATTTTGGAATCAACAAAAGAGGCCAGACGTGCTATATAGTCTCCGCTTGCCTCTCCCTGAACGGTGTAATAATTTCCGAAAATATTAACTCGTACTTTGGAGCTGTCCATCAAATATTATTTGCCTTCTTCTTCGTCTTCAATGATAAGAAAATCATCGTCATCATCAATGATAATCTCATCGTCATCGCCGAGAAAATCTTCTTTTTCACCGTCATCCACTACAACAGATTCATCTTCTATATTGCTTACTACAACATCATCTTCATCATCATCAAGAAGAATTATTTCATCATCGGAAGCGGGTTCTTCATCAATAGTCTGAACACCGATTGAATCATCAGAATCATCAATGACGACAATTCCGTCATCAGAATCTGTTTCGTTCATTACAGTTTCAACTCTGACAGGAGCCGAAGACGGCTTATGAGCAGAAGGTTTGCTCTGAGGAATCGAATCACCCGAAGGTATTGAACCTGAACCTCCCTGAAGGGAATCCATTTTACCGAGAAGAGCAATAATTTTCTTCTCAAGAACATCTTCTTTTGATTTAAGCTCATCAAGCTGCTTAATCGTATCATCAAGTTCTTTCTGAATCTTAAGAACTTCTCTTTCTTTTTCTTCCAGTGTAAGTTTCGCGTCTTCGGCTTCAGTTTTAAGTTTTTCGTTATCATTCTCTAAACGCGAATTTTCAACGCGGAGATCTCCTATAAGCTGAAGCGCCTTTATTACCCTGCTTTCAAGTTCCTCTAATTGTTGCATCGAAATCATTTACCACCTCCAGAACGGGCGTAGGATAAGTTATATGCCGATAAATCGTCCTTTAGATTATCGGCCTCCGCCGATTTCTTTGCAAACATTTTTTACCGCATAGTCGATTTATTATACTATTTCCGTCTTATTAATCAAGCATAAAAAACGCGCCGTCTTCCGGCGCGTTAAAATGACAAAACAATTATAAATTATAAATCAAAATCCATGTACTTTAATTCAACACCGTCGAGACTTTTGACAGCAAACTCAAATTTCTCCCATTCACTTTTCTTGCCGATCACTTCAAGAACAAGAAGTCCCTTTTTGCTGCAGGTGTTGTTGCTGACTTCATGAAGCCCGAGGCGCGTTTTTATAAGACAACCATACTCCGTCAGAACTTTCTGAAGCTCTGTAGCGTCTTTAAGGCGGTCTGTAATCATAATTCCCATTATCCGTGTCATAATTATTCTCCGTATCCAAGTTTGAATTATTATAACAGAAAAGCGAAAGAAGTCAATATTTCTTTATTTTATTTAACTTTGCGGATTATAACTTCGCGTTTCTTTTCGCGGACAGTTGTTCCTACGGGATTATATTTATCCTGAACGGCTTCAACACTCATCTTAAGAAGATCGAGTATCACGCGTTCTGTTTTGTTGAGAATATCAATTACTATAAGATTTTCTTCAAATGTAAAATCCTTCAAGAGGTATGCCTGAAGTTCTTCTCCGTCATCGGGCTTTCCGACGCCTATAATTACACGGGGAAATTTTGAACCTGTTTTGATTCCTTTTGAAATTGACTCAATTCCGTCGTTTGTTATTTCTGTTTTTGCATAATCGACTCTTACCTTTCCCAAAGGAAGCGAAGTATCTTCAAAAATACATATCACATCTCTAATCTTGATTCTCAGGAAAGAAGCGACATACAGAACCGACTCACCAATCAGATTTACAAAAGTCTGAGGCTTGAGAAGAACCACATCACAATCGCCGATTTTGCCGCGGCCTATAAGTGACTTTTTCTTTTTTACTCTAATGTCAATATTGGCATTATTGGCGATTATATCGACAACCTTAAACCCGATGTTCTGACGGTTATTGACGTGTTTATCGCCCGGATTGCCGAACCCAACAATTAATTTCAAAGAAGCTCTCCTTCATTTTGGATATCAGCCGCGCATTATTACACGGCTGAAAACAGAAGAACTAGTGGAGGGATTAAGCTCCGGCTGTTCCTTCCGCAGATGCAGCAGCACCTTCTGCTGATTCTTCCTGTTCCTGTTTAGGAAGAACAACATGAACGACGATGTGTTCAGGATCAAAAGCAAAAGCAGCAGAAGCAGGAGCCTTGATATCCTTTATACGAACAGCATCATTTACATCAAGATTCGTAACATCGATTTCAAATTTTTCAGGAAGATCAGCCGGAAGAATATGTACCGAAAGCTGATGCTCAACGATAGAAACGATTCCGCCTTTTTTCTGACCAACTGCAAAACCTTTGAGTTCTACAGGAACGATTGTATGAATTTTTTCTCCAGCTGTGATTTTATAAAAATCAACATGAAGAATTTCATCAGTTACCGGATGAGACTGAAAGTCTTTCACGAAAACCTGGCATTTTTCAGAACCCTTAACATCAAGGTCTATCAGAACTGATTCAGAAATAGATCCGCCCTTGAAAATTGAAAGAAAATCTTTCTCTTTCAATTTGATATTTTCGGATTTTCCGTGCCAGTTGAGAACACACGGGATCACACCGGTTTTTCTGAGTCTTCCGTTCTCGGCTTTGCCGTTTTCTTTTCTTGTCTCAGCTGTAAGATTTCTTGTAGCCATAATATCCTCTCTTAATTCTTTCGTTATTATATAAAAAGACTGCTGACCGATTCGCCGTTAAATATTCTCTTGATTGCTTCCGCAAAAAGGGGCGCTGTAGGCAGAATGGTCATATTGTCTAATCTTTTCGATTCATCAACCGGAATTGTATCCGAAAAAATAATCTCTCTAAAACCTGCTTTGCCGAGATTATCAAAAGCATTACCGGACAAAACCGGATGTGTTGCAATGCAGTATACGTCTTTTGCGCCGAATTCCTTGAGAGCCTTAGCTCCGCCTGAAATTGAACCGCCTGTATCGACTATATCATCAATCATCACACAATTCCTTCCGGAAACTTCACCTATAACATTCATAACTTCGCATACGTTTGCTTTAGGTCGTCTTTTATCGATGATAGCGAGTCCTGCGTCAAGTCTTTTTGCTATGAACCTCGCGCGGTCAACACCTCCGCTGTCCGGAGAAACAATGGTCATATCCGATATATTCATAGACTTAATATAATCTATCACAAGCGGAGAAGCAAAAAGATTATCTACCGGGACATCAAAAAATCCCTGTATCTGATCGGCATGGAGATCCATGGTAAGAAGGCGGCTTATTCCGGATGCCTGAATGAGATTTGCAACTACTTTCGCCGAAATAGGAACCCTCGGCTCAACTTTTCTGTCCTGCCGGGCATATCCGAAATACGGCATAACGGCAGTTATTGAACTTGCTGAAGCTCTTTTTGCGGCGTCAACCATCAAAATTAGCTCCATCAGATTATTATTCGCCGGTTTGCATGTCGACTGAACAATAAATACATCAACTCCGCGGACACTCTCATTCAGTCTGACCGCTATTTCTTCATCTTTAAATTTGGTAACTTCCGAACTGGCAAGATTCATTCCAAGGCGGCGGGCTATATCTTCCGCAAGTGTCCTGTTAGAATTGCACGAAAAAATCTTCATCTCATTCTTGCCCATTTGTTTATCCTTTTACAGTCATACGCGATTCTAGCCGCGCAAGTTCTTCAGGCGAATTAACACCGCTACCTTCAACAGGATCGTCAAGAACGATTCCCTGTACCGCATATCCCTTTGCGTTGATATATTTAACCACATCGGGAAGATAATATTCTTTCTGCGCATTTGAGTTTCCGATATTAGCAAGGGCCTCAAAAAGCAGTTTAGAATCAAAAATATAAGTTCCTGTATTCACTTCTTTAATTGTACGCTGTTCATCAGAAGCATCTTTCTCTTCGACAATCTCGGAAACTCCGGAATTGCTGCGTACAATTCTTCCATATCCGTGAGGATTCTCCGCAATCATGGTAAGAACTGAACCCTTCACATCAGGCGAATCAAATTCAAGATTTCTGAAACTCTGCGGACTCACAAGCGGCGCGTCACCGCATGCAATAAGAACACCGCCGTCAAACCCGGAGAGAGCATCTTTAGCCATAAGAACAGCATGACCTGTTCCTAACTGCTCCCTCTGCCACACATAATTAACTCCGCTGCCGATTGCGTTAATAACGGAATCGCCCTCATAACCTACAACCACGGTGATATCTGTGATTCCGGCTGAACGGATATTTTCAATAACATGAGAAAGAAGAGGTCTGCCGAGCAGGGGATGCAAAACCTTAGGGAGATCGGATTTCATCCGTGTTCCCTTTCCCGCTGCAAGTATAACCGCTTTAACTTTCACTTGTTTTTCCTTTATCTGAGGTGCCAGGATTCGAACCTGGGAATACCGATACCAAAAACCGGAGCCTTACCGCTTGGCGACACCTCAATATTTTTTGCCGCTTACAATCTCTGAAACATTTACTATACGTGCGAAACTCCGCATCAAACCGGCCGCGGCAGCAGCTTTATCAGCAGAATCATAAAGAGCAATAAGAGTCGAACCGGAACCTGTCATTATTGAATATAAACATTCAGTCAGTTCGAGTTCCTTCTTTAAAGTGCCTATCCTCGGATATTTTGCAAAAACAGGCTTTTCAAAATCATTATACAATTTCCCGTAATCACCGGCTGAAAGAATATCTTTCAATCCTGAAACAGAAATATGGGGATTATACTTCCCATCAACCTGAAACTCATCGACCGCAGAATAAGCTTCTTTGGTATCCACATGAATTCCGTCATTGACAATCAAAACGAACAAACCGTCCGGAATTTCAACCGGTTCAATTATTCCGCCCGTTCCGCCGCAAACGGCTGAACCGCCGGCAACACAAAAAGGAACATCAGCACCGACGGATGATGCGAGAATCATAAGTTCATCGGTCGAATAAAATCCGTAGATCTTATTCAGCATCCTGAAAACAGCAGCAGCATCAGAAGAACCTCCTCCGAGACCTGCGCCTGACGGAATATTTTTTTCGAGAACAAATTCGAAAAAACCGCCTTCCCTTCCTGCAAGATACCTGTGAACAGCCTTGGTTATGAGATTGTCTTCAGGTTTAATAGAAGACAAAACATCAGAACACTGTCCGCCGTCCGAAACTATACTAACGGAAACTCTTCCATCGCTTGTTTTTTCGAACGCAGTAAGTTTTAAAAGATCAAAAAGATTAACCGCAGCCATAATACTGAGAATGTCATGGTAGCCGTCAGGGCGTTTACCACACACTTCGAGATGCAAATTTACTTTTGCGCAGGCTTTTTCAGTCAAAATTGCGGTCATTACACGGAGTCAAACATAAACAGGCGGCTTTCCTTGTCAATCAGAAATCACCTGCGCTGATCAGCTCTGCTTGAGCAGCTTGACGATTTTGCGCGTATTATCTTTTTTAAGATTTACCGGCAAAGGCCGTGCAAGCTTGGTTCCCTGAGAATTGGTGAGAATCAGAATTTCCGGCAGAGAATCTCCGAATGATTCGGTTTTCATGACAGCCGCGACTTCACGGGTATCAAGCAGAACCAGTGCCGTCTTCTGATAAAGCGGTCCGTCCATCATCATCGGACCCATCTCATTAACAAACTGCGAAGCAATTTTAAGCGCGAATTTTCTGTTAGCCTGCTGATAAACCTCGAAAAATGCGTCACGCGGCAAAAGAGCCGGCTTTCCTGGAGCATCATGTATCAGATGTTCAAAATAATTGCATATTGACACTATACGCACAGCCTGGGACAGGTCACGGTCAGGTATCCCTGCCGGATACCCCGTACCCAGAAAATTCTCGTGATGATTTCTAATAATATCGATTATAACATCCGGAAGCATTGCTGCATTCTTCATCCATTGAGAACCGAGAACAACATGCTCACTGATTGTGGTTTTTTCATAATCATTTTCACCTTCCTGCTTCCATATAAGCTGGTCAGGTGTATTTATTTTCCCTATATCATGAAGAAGCGCCCCAAGAGCTATATCATGAAGCTCATCAGTTTTAGTCTTAAATCTTAAAGCAAATATAATGGAAAGAAATGCAACATTAACTGAATGAACGACTGCGTAATCAGAATCATCACCCGAATTAAGAAGAACCAACTGCCCCTCGGGCTTTCCTGACGCTACTTCAGCAACCATATCCGCGACATATGACTCCAGTTCCGAGATATCAGCTTTCTGTCCGGTCTTTACCATCTCGAAAATTTTATGCAGAACAGAAACACCCCGCTTCTTCAACGCCTCGGAAATATTCATAGGAGCCCCCTTAGTTTGCTATCGAGCACGGTTTTACACCGTTCAATAAGATTGAACCATGCAATATATAAGTCAATAATTTTCCGTCCGATTGGTTGTATTTCATTTGCGAAAGGGCGTTACACGGCTTTTACCCGAGTGTCAGAATACCACACAAGGCTTCGCCTTATGGATCTTTTTTCTGCATGGATCATGCAATAATATCAAAAGGGTAAGGGCTTCATCCTCGGCGGCTTTCAACATCGTGTTGCCGCCTCGCTAGTGCTCCTCGTGAGCACACGGCCAGCCCTTTCCTGTGCGCCACGATGGCGCGAATCCAACGCAGGCAGGAGGCCGATACGCGTTGGACAGTGCAATCCCATCCCGGCTTTTTTTACGCTTTGATTTTCGCACCGCTTTCAGCGGATTGCGAAAGCTTCGCTTATATACGAGTCGCTTTTTTGCAAACTTCCTGTTTGCGTTTGAAGCGACTCGATGGCGGTTCTCCTACCGCCTTGGTATCAGCCTTCGGCTGATAGTTTAGATTCTTTTTCTGTTCACTCAGCTTTACCTGTTTCAGTTTGCCCGTGTTTTCAATGACCGCATATAATTACAATCGACTTCCGAAGGCGCTGGTTCCTCATTGTTTTATAAAATCATGATTTTAATATATCACACCTAAGCAAATGCTAAAAATTTCGTTTCATTTCTCGTAGACTTGCTTACATACTTGTACTCCCGGAAAAGTTGTCATATTTTAACCATGAAATCCTCTATTGAAATTATCCGATGTTCCGGAGATTCTCTGCTTAACGGGTAGCCTATAGCAATAATAGAGAATGGAACAAGTCCTTCCGGCAAATCAATAAGCGAACTAAAATTTACTATATTATTCTCAACCGGGGCAATTCCCATCCAAACTCCGCCAAGACCAAGAGCCTGGGCAGCTACGAGAATGTTTTCCGTTGCAGCTGCACAATCAGCAACCCAATATTCACGGTTAACACATTTGGAAGGTTCGCCGAGAACCAGGATATTTAAGGCGGATTTCTCTGCCGGAGCAAACCATGAAAACTTTTCAACAATCCTCTCAATCAGAACCCTGTCGCTTATTTCTGCAAATTTAAAAGGCTGCGCTCCATGAGCGGAAGGAGCAGAGGCTCCCGATTTCAAGAGCAAATATTTTAAATTCTCAGATATTTCTCTTTTATCAAATTCACGGATACTTCGTCTTGAAAATATAGCTTCTAAAATATCTTCATTATAATAATCATACTGCGTGCATGGGCTTTCCTCCGAATCAATTCTGAAATGAGGTTTGCAGATAATTTCTGATATTTTCATTTTATTAAGATTCCGGGATGATCCCGGAGACAGAACAAGCGCAGTGTCAAGTCCTCTGCCTGTACCTGCTGCGGCAATCACGAGTTCATTTTGCGAAACAAGACCCGCATCACATGACATCAATGCAATTTCAATACAGACTTTCGTCCCTTCTCCGAATGTTCGCAAAAAATCAGCCGCCACCGCCGGTGTATTATTGCCGAATAGTTTATCCGTATGAAAAAGCATTGTCCCGAAATGAACTGAATGACCTTTCTCCCTAAGACGTCTTGTTAATTCTTCCGGAAAACGGTTTGAATCTTTTTCCGAAAAATCAAACTGATGCGGGACAACAACCAGCTTGTATTCATCACCCAGCTCTTCAAGCGCGGCAGATGCAGTGCTGCCTGTCGTTGAAGCAACAACGATTTTTGATATATCACCCAATTCCGCGCGTTCACGTATCAACGATAAAACCCGATTTGTGGAATCCGCTTTTAAATCTTTAAAATAATGAACTGCTTTTTTCATTGATTAACTCCTTATCGTTTGATACTATCATATATAATACTATTTGACAAGTACGCACCTTTTTGTTATATAGTATTCCTTTTGATACTATATTATTTTGTGTTATGCTATATGATATTATTTAATGGAAAAAAATACAATTGCGAGATGGAACTGACAATTGATCTTGTCGGCGGAAAATGGAAGTCGATGATACTATGGATCATCTCCGGAAGAACCGTGCGTTTTAACGCTCTCCGACGCGAACTTCACGGGATCACCCAGAAAATGCTGACACAGCAGCTTCGTGAGCTTGAAGCTGACGGACTATTGAACAGAAAAGTTTATGCCGAAGTTCCGCCGAAGGTTGAATATACTCTTACAGAGCAGGCGAAGAATCTGCTGCCTGTTCTTGAACAGCTCTGCGAATGGGGTAAAAAATATGCTGAAGGGAATAGAAAGAATCATATTTCTGAAAAGTATTAGAAAAATTATACATTATAAGACAATTTAATTCTTACGAATACTTTTAAAATGAATTACATTTTTTTTCTTCGGTAAAATATACCTCTCTCTTGTTTTATTGTTTCAATTTTTTGATCCGCTTCTAAAACACCGAGATATTTGTTTACTTCATTAACGTGCAACCCTAATAATCTGCCCAAATCATCAAGAGTACACGGTCTTCTTTCTATGGTTTCAAGAATTACTGACTCTTTATCGGTTCGATAGGACTGCACATTTTTTCTCTCAGAGGATGCTGCTATTATTTCAACATTATTTAAACCCCAAAAATTAATTATTCTTTCAAGCTCGTCTCCGGATGCCCCGCGAAGATTTGAATCTGTTCCGGGTCTGTCAAGCGTGTTAAGCTGAACCAAATCCGGTTTAATTTTTAAAATTGTTTTTTTAATTTCACACAGTTCACTTTCTATATCATTATAACCTGGAAGAATAAAAACTTCCAGGTACATTTTCCCTCTATATTCTTTTCTGAAAGAAACTAAGCCATCAATGTATTTATGAAAATCCAAATCACTTG
>JAKJGA010000113.1 GCA_022704645.1 Spirochaetota bacterium | reverse complement strand
ATCGCGCTCACAGTTTCATAAACCTGCGTGAAGGCTTCAACAAGCTCGGGATCGAAATCCTTTTCCGAAGCATTACGGATATAATCGAGAACCTCTTCCTCGTTCCAGCGTTCTTTATAAACTCTCTTGGAAATGAGAGCATCAAATACATCTGCAATTGCGCAAATTCTTGCAGCAAATGGAATTTCTTTTTCTTTAAGTCCTTTCGGATAACCCGTACCGTTCCATTTCTCATGGTGGTTAAGGGCTATGTCATGACACATTGCATCAAGATCGCTTATATCAGGATCAAAAAGGTCGGCGCCGTATTTTGAATGCCTTTTCATGATTTTGTATTCTTCATCATCAAGCTTTGACGGCTTTTTGAGAATCTTGTCCGATATAGCAACTTTGCCGACATCATGGAGCATTGCTCCTATTTTTAGTATATCTTTAAAACGTCTTCTTTCGGATGAATCGATTCCATTTTTTCTGCTCCATGCATCATATATTTCAACACAATACGAGCCGACCCTGTTTACGTGATTTCCGGTTTCCTTGGGATCCCTGAGTTCACTCATCTTGACCATTCGAAGAATATTCTGTCTTGTCATCAGAGCGCGTTCAACCGCAACTGACGCATTAGCTGCGATAAAGTTTGCAAATTTTTCATGAGTTTCCGTGAAAGGTCTGATGTTGCCTTCAGGATCCATTGAATTTATTAGCTGCATTACGCCGACGGTTTTATTCTGACTGGTTACCAGAGGAACAGCGAGAATCGAAATTGTTTTGTAATTTGATTTTTCGTCAAAAGACTTATTGAGGGTGAAGGGAAGAGAGGAGTCTGCTTTATATGCATCGGGAATGGTTACGTTTTTGCCTGTGACGGCAACATAGCCTGCGATTGAATTCGTATCGATCGGTACAGTCAGTTCGGAATAGATATACTTGTTTTTATTGTGTTCACGTTTGGATATTGTGTCGTTCTGGACGTAACTGAATTTCAGCATATTTTTTTCGGCAATAAAAATTGAACCGGCATCGGCTCCCGTACTTTTACGTGCTTCGCGGAGAATATTGTCGAGAAGTGAATCAAGGTCTTTGTTGTGATTTAGTTCCTCGGCAATTTTTAAAAGGTCACTGAGATCTACGCATAATTCATTTGTCTTCATAAATACCCCGATTAGCTCATCATAAATCTGAATTAAGTTATATTATAGCATTTTTGTAATAAAACAAGAAGTTTTATGATTCATAAATGTAAAAAAAGACTATAATATATTATACTGAAATCTAATATTTCAGGTGTTTGTTTGAGGGAGTTATTAGATAAATGAATGCTGGCTTAGTATTGGAGGAAATACTCCGCAGTACGCTAGTTTAATCATTGTCGATTTTAGTGATTTACACTTATTGCCGGTTAATGTTACAGTTTAATTGATGTGAAATATTCGGAGTAATTATGAAAGAATCAATTTTAAATCAATGCGAAGTCAGATTAAACTTGAATTTGATTGTCGCACCTATACCGGAAAATTAGAAATTCCCAACTGCGGCGGACATGTCGACAGTGTTCCTTCAAGTTCAATGCAGCTTGCCTGGATCGAATCGGCTTTGTCAGATATATCTCGTGTTGATTTCTTGTGTTGACCTCGCGTAATAAATTGATGATGTTTTCTCTCTTTCTTGATTTATAAATTTATAAATTTATAAAATCTATGGCAATAAAAATGAATCTTACTGGTTTATGTATTTATAATATTATTTCGAAATTGATTTTATGTGATATCTACCTCTATTTATTGCCGATATCAATAAATGTTGACTTTTTGATTTATCGAAGGTAAAATGAATAATTATGCATTTATATGAGTGTTGCGCATCTATGCCGGGTATGGAAAAGTTAAAGAACTTCTAATGTGGATTAGGTTATTGCATTTATAAATTATGTAAGAGGTGAGCATCTCTGTCAGAGTTTATGTTGTAAGGGGCTTCTCGAATTGGTGAAATTTAATAAAATATTATCCGGGAGCCTTGAATGAAAACTGAAGATAAAGTATCGCTTCTGCTGGTCGAAGATGAAGTCATTATCGCCATGTCGGAAAAAATGGAATTGGAAAAATCCGGATATACTGTTCATCATGTTCCTTCCGGCGAAAAAGCCGTTCAGGCGGTTCTTGAAAATATTCTTACAATTGATTTAATTCTTATTGATATTGATCTCGGCTCAGGTATTGACGGAACGCAGGCTGCTGAACAAATACTCAAAATTAAAGACATTCCGGTTGTTTTTCTTTCGTCACATACGGAACCCGAGATTGTAGAAAAAACTGAAAGACTTACTTCTTATGGTTATGTTGTAAAAAACAGCGGAATCGTTGTTCTTGATGCATCTATTAAAATGGCGATCAAACTTTT
Source organism: Spirochaetota bacterium (assembly GCA_022704645.1). GTDB lineage: Bacteria > Spirochaetota > UBA4802 > UBA4802 > JAFGJZ01 > JAKJGA01. The sequence goes on along the minus strand of JAKJGA010000113.1, from coordinate 3,315 downwards.
TAAGGAAAAAAATGAACGGCGTAAAATTGAGTCAGAACTTATTAAATCCAAAGAAAGTGCCGAAGCGAGTGAACATAAATACCGTATCATGGCTGATAATATAATCGACAGCGTTTGGGTTATGAATAAGGATTTTCAGATAACATATTTATCACCATCGACTGAACATCTATATGGTTACTCGATTAAAGAATGGGAATCACTTGATTGGAATAGTTTTGTTTATCCTGATGACATGGGACTTGTCTTCGATACGCTTGAAAATTTAAAGACAAAAAAAACCGATAAGTCAAATCCGGTAACTGTCAGGGTATACCATAAAAATGGTTCTTTAATGTGGGTTGAGTTTCTGGCGAGTGCTCTTTTTGATGAAGCCGGTGATTTTATAGGTTTAACCGGTGTTACCAGGGATATCACGCAAAGAATTAAGGCTGAACAGAATTACGAAACGCTTTTTAATCAAATGCTCGACGGTTTCGCATTGCACGAAATTATCTGCGATTCTTCCGGTACTCCGGTGGATTACCGTTTTTTGAATATCAATCCGGCTTTTGAACGGATGACCGGTCTTAAAGCAAAGGATATAGTCGGACGTACTGTACTTGATGTTATACCGGGTATTGAAAAGCAATGGATCGATACATACGGCAGAGTCGTAATTACCGGTGAACCTGTGTTTTTTGAAAATTTTTCAGCAGCAATCGGGAAGTATTTTAAGGTTACTGCATTCCGGCCTGCTGCCGGTCAGTTTGTCTGTATTTTCAGTGATATCACAGATCGGAAACGGGCAGAGGAAGAAGCTAGAAAACAACTCGCTGAAAAGGAAATTCTCCTTCGAGAAGTTCATCATCGGGTGAAGAACAGCATTGCAAATATAGAAGCTTTCCTGTCTTTGCAGGCAGGTTCAAATCCCAATATCGAAGTTAAAAAAGCACTGCAGGAGGCTGTCGGTCGGGTTCAGAGCATCCGTGTTCTTTATGAAAAATTATTGTTAACAACTGATTACAGGGATACTTCTGTTAATAATTATCTGGAAAGTCTTATCTCATCACTTATTGCAGTATATGATTTGAATAATAATATAAACGTTGAAACTAATATTGCTGATTTTGAAATAAATTCCAAAAAGGCACTGTCTATCGGAATAATTATTAATGAGCTGCTTACCAATGTCTTTAAATACGCATTTACGGGACGGGACAATGGAACAGTCTCTGTTTCAATAGATAAGACTGAAAACAGAGTAACGCTTGTTGTAAAAGATAATGGCGTCGGCATTTCTGAACGACGTCTTGAAAACAAATCCCCTGGTTTCGGTTTTACGATTGTTAAAATGATAGTTGAACAGCTCGGGGGCTCGTATGATGTTGTCAATGATAACGGTACCAATAGTATTATACAGTTTGAAGTTTAAACTTAATGGTAACTGATGCTTCCGGAGGTGGTTTGTGCTGACAGGCATAAGAAAAATCCTGCCTTTGTTCTTGTTGTTTTTCCCTTTGTGCGCGAACAGCTCTGATAAAAAACTTAAAATTGAAATATTTGAGCCAATTGAAATAAACGGAATTAAGCAATGGGTTCTGATACGAGGAAATGATGAATCAAAGCCGGTTTTGCTTTATCTTCACGGCGGTCCAGGGCAATCGCTTATCCCTTTTGCATATAAGGCGACTGATAAACTGGTTAATGATTTTATTGTTGTTTATTGGGATCAGCGTGGTGCGGGATTATCCTTTGATGAAAAAATTCCTGAAAAAACTATGACAATAGATCAGTTTATAGAAGATACCAAAAGCGTAACTGAATTTCTTAAGAATAAGTTTAAAAAAGAAAAAATATATCTGCTCGGTCATTCATGGGGCAGCACTCTCGGAACTCTTGTTGTTCAGAAATATCCCGAAGATTATTATGCTTATATCGGAGTAGGCCAGGTTGTAAACTCGATGGAACAGGAAAGGGCAGGAATAAACTGGCTTAAATCAAAAATAGAGAAAGAAGGAAACCGTGAAGAACTAAACATGATACCTACAATGAAAAGTCATAATTTCGCAAACCGGGATCTTTTGAGAAAATACGGCGGAGCGGTACATAATATTTCAAATGATGAAGTTGTTATGATAATGAAAAATTCTCCTTACTCGCCTGAAAAATACACGAATGACCTTTATCGGGACGGACTTTATTTCGCGATGAATCTTCATGTGCAGGTTCGGAAAATTGATTTTTTCAAAACCGTTCCCGAGCTGAAAATTCCTGTTTATTTCTTTTTAGGTAAATACGATTATGTTACTCCGACTGAACCGGTTGTTCGATATTTTAATATGCTGAAATGCCCGAAGAAGAAAATAATATGGTTTGATAAATCGGCTCACAGAATGGATATTGAAGAACCTGATAAATTTCAGCAGGAGATTTTGAAAATAGCAAAATAATTCAATGAATAAATAAGGAGGGCAGGATTATGGATGTTTTTTTTAAAACAATATGTTTCGCAACTGCCTTTATATTTTGCATGTGTTCATCCGCCTATAAAGAAGTTGAAGTTGTGAATAATTTTTCTAAAGAAAAATATCTCGGTAAATGGTACGAGATCGCGCGCATGGATTTTAAATATGAGAAGGACTTAAACAACACGACTGCTGAATATTCTGCAATAGACGGCAATAAAATAAAAGTAGTAAACAGAGGTTATAATTACAAGACCGGTGAATGGAAAGAAGCTGTAGGAAAAGCAAAATTCAAAACAACAGAAGACAAAGGAGAACTTCTTGTGTCGTTCTTCGGACCGTTTTACGGTGCGTATAATATAGTTGAGCTTGATCCGGATTATCAGTATTCGCTCGTTATGGGCGGAAGTGAAACGACTCTATGGATACTTTCGAGATCAAAAACCATACCTAGTCAGATTAAAGAAAAATATTTAACAAAAGCAAAAGAACTCGGTTTTGATGTAAGTAAATTCATTTGGGTTGAGCACAATAAGTGAGCGGATACAAAAACTCATTTTATTTCAGGAAGTTCGTTCCAGTTGGTCGTGTATGAAGGACTCTTGAAATTTCTGCGCATTGACCATTCTTTGTCGATGCCTTCGCAGGCTATAAACAATGAGCTCTTGCCGTATTTTTTATTGATGGAATCCATGACCATTGAAACTTTGTTTTCTTTTTCATCGCGGGCGTAATCGCAGAATAGACCGCCCTGAAGAGAATTGTCCGGTACGAGTCCGCATAGAAATATTCCGCACTTTTTGTATGAGAACCCGCTTCTGAATATTGATTCAATAAGCGAAAGAGATTCTTTGATAATCTGCTGTGT
>JAKJGA010000112.1 GCA_022704645.1 Spirochaetota bacterium | reverse complement strand
CCGGCGGATTTGATTATCAGATTTTCAAGATAAAAGCATTAAAATCCGGAGAAGGTGAAATCGTTCTTCAGTATTATCAGCCATGGAAGAAGGAAGAAAATCCTTATAAAGACAAGAAGATTAAGATTATTGTAAAATAATCCGTTGCTGATTTAAAAAACGCTGTTTCTTTTTAGCATACGATAAATCGTTTTGCTTAAACCTTGAAACAGCGTTTTTTTATGGACAAATTATGTTTTTTTTGATACTAATGAAATGTAACTAAGCGTATACGAGTGGAAGTTAGCAATGATTTGTGAAAGATGCAAAAAAAATGAAGCTTCGGTACATCTTACTGAAATTATTAAAAGTGTAAAAAGTGAAATTCATTTATGCGAAGTTTGCGCCCGGGAGATTGGACTGAATTCAAAGTTAAGCTCTTTTTCACTCTCAATACCTGATATTCTATCTTTTCTGGACAGCGAAACAATTCAGGAAGGAGAAGAAGTCAAAATCTGTCCGAGTTGTTCCTTTACGTTTGCAGATATCAGCAGAAAAAATAAATTAGGGTGTCAGAATTGTTATAGTGTTTTTTCAGATGCTCTCGAACAGATGATTAGAAATATTAAGCCAAATTTTTCCGGATATACAGGCCGAGTCCCTGAAAATTATGAAAGATGCGATAATTATGAAAATATTGTCCTGCAAGACGATATTGAAACAGAGGATATTGTTTCCTTGAAAAAAATGCTTTCTACATCGCTAATGGAAGAAAATTATGAAAAGGCCGCGCTTATTCGGGACAGAATGAACATGATTCTTTCACAGGCGGCAAGATAATTTGCAAGAAACAATCAAATGGCTCAAACCAGGAATAAAACCGGAATCAGCACTTTCAAGCGGCGTGCTTTTATACCGGACTTTTTCAGATTTACAGTTTCAGGCTGAAAATGACTCCATTTTTTTTGAGAGAATTCATCAAAAACAGGATTTAATAAAGCCTTGTTTAAGCTCCAAATCTCTATTGTCCTTATCTTACGAAAATGATTATGATTATGTAGACAATCTTTCTGAAACAGGTTTGATTCAATCAGATAAAACCGATAATTCAACATTTCTTGTAAATGCTAAGAAGGGTTATTCCTTAACCTTTTCTTGTTCAGAACATTTATGTATTAATGTGATAAAAAACGGTTTATCAATTAAATCGGCTTTGAAAGAAGCTGTTAAAATTGACAAAATAATAAATTCCGTTTCAGCATATTCCTTTTCCGAGAAATTCGGTCACGTGATGTCTTCGCTGCAGAAATCAGGTTCAGCTTCATTTGCTTATACATTTCTTCATTTGCCTGTATTGTCGTTAATTAAAGCAACGGTTGAAATTCAAAAGAGATTGAGTAAAACCGGAATACTTTTTGAAAATTGCAATAATTCAGCTTCTTCAAATTCTATTGGTATTTATAAAGTTTCAAATAAATACTCATTTGGTTCTTCCGAAGAGGACATTTCATCCCAAATTACAGATATATCTTCAACACTTATTCAAATGGAAAATGAAACCCGTGAAGAATATTATTCAGAAAATAAAGCCGAATTTGAAGATAAAATTATGAAATCGCTTGGAATTCTTGAAAGAGCAAAAATGCTTTCTCACCAAGAATCTCTTGAACATTTATCAAACATCAGATGCGGTATTATTTTATCAGTTATTAAATCAATTTCATTAAATGATATCAACCCGTTATTTTTTACATTAGGCCACAATAATTTAAAATACAGCATGGCATCTTCAGGTATACCTTTAGCAGAAGAAAATTGCTATCGCGCGGAAAAAATCAGAAAATTGATTATTAAGAGGAATGATGATATTTGAGTTTACTAAAAGAGCACGAAAAATTATTGATTCAGTTTCGCAGACTGAAGCGGTAAGACTTGGAAATGAAACTATTGATCCGGAACATATTCTTCTGGCAATTCTGAAAGAGCATGATTCGACAGCAATGAAAATTCTTGGCCGTCTTGGAATTAATTTTGATCTTCTGAAACGCACAATTGATAAATCATTACTAAACAGGGATGTCAATTTCGTAGTGGGAGCTATTCCTTCAAGCATGAGATTTAATCTTGTCGTCGAGAATGCCAAAGAAGAATCTCACCGAAGCGGAAATCTATATACCGGAACAGAACATCTTCTTCTTGCGCTTTTCAAAGAAGGGAGAACCAAAGGGATTGACGGATTGATTGAAGCCGGAATATCCTATGATGTGATTAAAGAAGAGATAGATAAAATATATAATTCAAAAGGTGAAGCAGATAACGGATCAAAGAAAAAGAGTGCATTCCCGCTGTCTGATTACACAAGCAATCTCACGGAAAAAGCTTCTAAAGGTCTGCTCGATCCAGTAGTGGGCAGAGAAGATGAAATTGACCGTGTTATCCGCATACTATCGAGAAAAACCAAAAACAACCCTGTTCTAATCGGTGAAGCAGGTGTCGGAAAAACTGCTATAGCAGAAGGCCTTGCACAGAGAATTTCATTTAAAAATGTTCCGGATATATTAAGTAATAAAGTAATTCTTTCTTTCGATATTGCATCAATTGTTGCCGGAACAAAATACCGCGGTGAATTTGAAGACAGACTAAAAAAAATTATCAATGAAATAAAAAATTCATCAAATATAATTCTCTTTATTGACGAGCTTCATACAATAATGGGAGCGGGGGCTGCGGAAGGAGCTATTGATGCCGCAAATATTCTTAAACCGTTTCTTGCCAGAAGTGAAATCCAGTGTATCGGAGCAACAACTCTTAAAGAATATAAAAAGTATATAGAAAAAGATGCCGCACTGGAAAGAAGATTTCAAACAGTTCTTGTAAAAGAACCTTCAATTGAAGGAACAGTTAAAATATTGACAGGACTAAAGGAAACATTTGAACAACATCATAAAGTTAAGTATGAAGATTCAGCTATTGAGGCTGCAGCAAGATTATCAGCAAGATATATCCGAGACAGATTCCTTCCGGATAAGGCGATAGATCTTCTTGATGAGGCAGGTGCTAAAGCTAAACTTGAAAACTCCTTTAAACCTGAAGATATTTCAGAAATTGAGAAAACTATCGACGAAAAAAAATCTGAAAAAATGATTTATGTAGAGAATCAGAATTATGAACAGGCGGCATTTGTCAGAGACGAAATTATTAAATTAAAAAAAGATTTCTCTAAAAAAATTGCCGATTGGAAAAATAGAACCGGAAAATACGCTGTTAATGTTACTGAAGACTGCATTAAAAAAATAATATCTCAATCAACTTCAATTCCTGTTGCAGAAATGGGTTTTGAAGATAAAAATAAAATCTTAAACCTGGAAAAATATTTACAGAAAGAAATAATCGGTCAGGAGTCCGCAATATCTTCAATATGCAGATCATTAAGACGATCGACAGCAGGTCTTCGCAGAACTAATAGACCAATTGGAATATTTCTTTTCGCAGGACCTACCGGAGTAGGTAAAACAGAGCTTGCAAAAGTTCTTGCCCGCAATTACTTCGGCGACAACAACTCGCTGATACGAATTGATATGAGTGAGTATATGGAGAAACATGCGGTTTCCCGTCTTGCAGGTTCTCCTCCGGGATATGTAGGTTATGAGGATGGCGGACAACTCACGGAGAAAATCAAACGAAAACCATATTGCGTTATTCTGTTTGATGAAATTGAGAAAGCACATCCTGATTTTTTCAATATTCTTCTTCAAATATTTGATGAAGGTGAATTGACAGATAATTCCGGCAATAAAATTTCATTCCGTGATACATTGATAATAATGACTTCAAATATCGGTAATTCAAGATTCGACCGTACAGGAAAACTGGGATTTGCAGGCAGCTCTATCGAAGAAAATGTCAAAGCTTTTGATGAAGTTAAAAAATCATTTAATCCGGAATTTATAAACAGAATTGATGAAATAATAGCATTTTCGCATTTGAATCGTGATGATATAAAAGAAATTGTAACTTTAATGTTTACAGAGATTAAGAGTACTCTTCTGGAAAGAAAAATTAACATTGATTTTGATTCTAAAGCTGTTGATTATATTGCAGAAAAAGGTTTTAGTGAAGAATATGGTGCAAGATTTTTGAGAAGAATAATTCAAACAGAAATAGAAGACACCTTATCTTCAAAAATTATATCAGCCGATCCGGGTGAAATAATATCCATAAAAGTTATTTGCAATGATGCTATTGATTTTAAAATCGAAACCAAAACCAAGAAGAAAAGAGCCGTCTTAGCGAAATGAGTGATTTTAATGACATTTTGCATTTAAAATCGTTAAAAAACCGGTACTTTCTCCCGAAGTATCTGAGGGAAATGAGAAAACTCAGAATCGGAGGTCTTTCGGGGGGAAATACTATTAATGTCATAACAGACGGAGACGTATGTTTTTCACTAATAATTTCATCTATCAAAAAAGCAAAGAAAAGCATTAATCTAGAAACCTATATTTTCAACAGCGATAATGTCGGATGGCTGATTGCAAAGGAGCTGGCAAAAGCGTCGGCACGCGGTGTTGAAATCAACCTCATATATGATTCAGTAGGATCAGTTCAGACAAATTCTAAACTTTTCGAATTTATGAAATCTTCAGGCATTGATATTATTGAATTTCATCCCATATTAAATATCAGAAAAATATTAAAAATAAATCTTCGCGATCATAGAAAGCTTATGGTTATTGACGGTAAAACTGCATTTATCGGCGGTATGAACATAGGTAAAGAATATGCAGGAAAAAAATATAAGGGTGATGAATGGCGCGATACTCACATTAAAATTGAAGGACCTGCCGTTAAAGATATTCAGTATTTTTTTATGGAAAATTATATTCGAAGCGGCGGAATAATTTCTGATTTTGCTTCATATTTTCCGGAATTAAGCAAGCGTGACGGAAAACTTGTTATGATTCTTTCAAGTAAAACCAGAAGAAATATTAGACCAATAAAAGAATCTTATCTTTCAGCGATTAGAAACGCAAAAGAATTTATCTATATAACTAATGCTTATTTTGTACCGGATTCTAAAATATACAGGGCATTGATCAATTCAGCAATGAAGGGCGTTGATGTATGTCTCATTCTTCCCAAAAAGACTGATATACCGATAGTGAGATATGCAGGGATGTATCTATATAAAAGATTTTTGAAGAATGGAGTTAAAATCTATGAGTACGATCATTCTGTTCTTCATGCTAAAACAGCGGTAATTGACGGAATCTGGTCAACTATCGGATCTGCTAATCTTGATCGCAGAAGCGTTAATTACAATCTTGAGATAAACGCGGTCATTCTCGATCAGGAATTCGGGAAACAGATGAAAGAAATCTTTAAGAGTGATATTTCTAAATCCAAACAGATGACTCTGGAGCATTACGAGAGAAGATCAGTTTTACATTTTGTCTTACAGTGGCTTTCGTACAGATTTAGAAAATTCTTATAAAATAATCAAAAATCGGCCGCAATATGAGCAAATGGAAATCTTGTTTCTCTCCATTATTTCATTTATTTCTATAGGCGGAATATTCATGTGGCATCCCGAACATGTATTCTTTTCGACTATTGCAAAAGGTTCAGAACATTTGCTGCGCATTTTTTCATAATATGCAAAAGAACGTTTGTCAATTAGCCCGCAAAGTGATTCAATTTTAGAATGTATTTCAGGACTCTTTGTTTCATCGTATAAACGGTTTAAACGGTCAAGCCTGATTAACAGTTCAAGATCTGAAGTAGGTAC
>JAKJGA010000330.1 GCA_022704645.1 Spirochaetota bacterium | reverse complement strand
TGGAAGAAGTTACAACAGCAACGGAAGAGATGGCTGCTGCAACAGCTAATCTGAATAAAGAAGTTGAAACAATGGTAGAATCAAACAAAGATTTTATCAATTCTACGGATATTTAATATATTAAAAATCAAACCGGTTTATTTTTTATTTTGTATCTGAAAAAATCCGGCTTGATTTTTATAAGAATATTTCTGAAAGTATTCCGTGTGGGGTACTGATGAATATTCTTCTCAAGCGCAGAAAAAACACACCGCGGGAGCTTGATTCTTTTTTTGATTCGCGGATTGTTTTACATGTAGGGGATTCTAAACTTGAGCGTAAGCTCGAAAGTGTTCTGCATCATGAAGGATTTTTAAATGTAACGGTTCTTTCATCCCGAAAGGCTTTTTTCTCATATGTAAAAACTAATAAACATGATTTAATTGTTTATGATATAGATTGTGATTATGAATCTGAATCAGGTCTTTCGTTAATTCAGAAAATACGTTCTGATGATCCGGACACCGCAATAATCACTTTTTCCTCTGAAGAGCCTGACAGGCATAAAATGCTTGAGCTTAATATCGATAATAATTTTATAAAACCCTTTTTGACGGCGAATTTTGTAAAAGCTGCTAAACGTGCAATAGGCTCAAAAAATAATTATGAAATCGGAATGCAGTTTTTCGACGCATTGTTCGGAATGCAGATGTGTACTCACAGGGATCTTCATCAGAGAACCTTCGACCACGTAATACGGACTACCAAGATATACGGCAAGTTTCTTTTATTTTTGAATAAGAACGGGCATATTGATCTTACTTCATGGGCTTTGAAAAATTGTCTAATGGCGTCTCTTGTCCATGATATTGGCAAACTTCTTGTTATGCATGGAATAATGTACAAAGAAGGAAAACTTTCCTCTTTCGAATTTGAACAGATCAGACGCCATCCATGGCATTCTGTTACCGCATTGCTTGGAGGTCAGGATATAGAATTTTTCGCTAAAAACGGCGGCCCTATTGAAACAGTATCCGGATATAATGAAAAAAATCTTGGAGCGCAGGTTCAGCGCTGGATATTTAAAATAATGAAAGGCGATCTGTCATCATTCGACGACATAGAAAAGT
>JAKJGA010000111.1 GCA_022704645.1 Spirochaetota bacterium | reverse complement strand
CGCCGCCGCTCATTACAATACCGCGTTCAACGATATCGGCAGCAAGTTCAGGAGGAGTTCTCTCAAGGGCATGTTTGATACCGTCAAGAATCTGTTCAGTAGGCTCTTTGAGGGCCTTTCTGACTTCAGAGGAATCCATTTCAAGAGTTCTAGGAAGACCAGATATAGCATCACGGCCTTTGAGCTCCATAGTATCAACTTTCTTTTCAGGGAAAACATTTCCGAGACGGAATTTAACTTCCTCGGCCATTCTTTCACCGATAACAAGATTATACTGATTTCTCATATATTTCACGATTGCTTCGTCAAACTCATCTCCTGCGATACGCAAAGAGTCGGAAATAACCATTCCGCCTAGAGATATAACAGCTATTTCAGTAGTACCGCCGCCGATATCAACGATCATATGACCAGCCGGTTCATGGATCGGAATATTTGCTCCTATTGCCGAAGCAAGAGCTTCTTCAATCAGATAAATTTCGCGGGCACCCGCCTGTTCAGCAGACTCACGAACAGCGCGTTTTTCAACTTCGGTTATTCCGGAAGGAACACCTATAACAACTCTTGGTCTAACAAGAGCTTTATGCTTATGAACCTTATTTATAAAATAACGGATCATTTTTTCAACAGTTTCGAAATCGGCAATAACACCGTCTTTCATAGGTCTTATTGCGACTATATCGCCGGGAGTTCTTCCAAGCATTCGTTTAGCTTCGTGACCAACGGCTCTCACTTTTCCGGTACTCGTCTGAACGGCTACAACCGACGGTTCGGAAAGCACAATCCCCTGACCTTTTACATGAACAAGCGTATTAGCGGTACCAAGATCGAAACCCATATCATTTGAGAAAAGACCGTAAAGTGAATTGAACAACATTTTAGCTCCCAAAGAATTCTATGATTTGCGTGAGAATCAATGCCGAATTTAAACAGAAACTCTCTTTTTGCTTACCTATTATTTTCGCTTTTCGCTTTTGTCAAGTTATAATGACTTGTTACAAAAAAATTTCAGAATTTATTTATTTTCTGTAACTGCGTAAAGTTTTGCTTTTACCGGATCCTTTAATTCGATGAACAACTTCTCCATAACCGCCTTCAAATCAGCATCTTCAGATTGAGGCAGAACAAACGGTTCAAGTATATCAGCGGCTTCACGGTAAAGTGATTGAGAAAAATACAGAAGTCCGAGATTAATCGATGCTGTTTTTTTTATTTCCGAATCGGAGGTTTCAGATATAACCTCCTTGTAAGAGGAAATGGCATCCGTGAACTGTTTACCTTCTGCAAACGATTTTGCAATTACCAGTTTTGAAAAAGAATCTTTCATATTCATTTTCACAAGATAATCCATACCGCGCTGAACTGCGCCGTTTACCACAAGAGTCTGCGCATAAAAATAAATATCATCCTTATATCTGATCATCAACGGCTCGCTTATAGAATCTATGAGAAGAAAAATCTGATTTGCCGGATAATAATCCGAATAATATGAAGCCTTGGCGAGCATTATTCTCGATTCATCATCAAGAGCCTTCTTTCCGCCCAACGCTTCAGCTTTTCTGAAATATTTAATTGCAGCAATAAATCCTGAAGCTGCTTCCGGGGAAAGCGTGTCTTTTTTGGAATTTACGAACATTGCCCCGAACTTTCTCGGAAGCAGGGATTCTGAAACTATAAATGACAATTTTGCGGAAACAATAAACGCTTCCGGATTCATCGGGTCATCCTCGCGGAACTTGGCGGCTTTCTGAAGGGCAGATTGAATTCCGCCGTTCTTTTCATAAGCAGATGTGTCCCTTTCGCTTACAGAAACTATTTCCGTAAGTTTATTAAAACCCGATTTCCAGAACATCAGCTGAGTTCTGTATTTGTAAGCAAAAAATACGGCAGCGGATACAAAAAAAATAACTGCAAACAGCTTCAACATCCTGTTGGATTTATTCTTGGTTCTATACTTATAATACATGACAACCTTACTTTTTTAATAAAAATTCAATCTTTGACGCGAATCCAGGATCATCACAGACAAACAGAAGCGGATATGTTAATGAGTCAATATAAATCAGAGCCGATTTCTCAAGAGAAATGATATTTTTGATTTTATGAAGATCGTATCTGAAAAGTTTTTTAGCATCGCGCAGAGTTAGGGATGCAGACGACAGAACAAGATCACCTGAAGCAAGTCTGCGGAGCGACTTATACTTTCCAATCTCCGAATATTCAATCGCTTTTTCGATTCCCGGAGAAATTACATTGTCGTGGTCCTCATAAATTGAAACGTTCGGGATGGAATTTTCTTCCGGAGTAACTGAAGATGAAACCGCCGGAAATGATTCAGTATTTTTTTCTTTTGGTGACGTTTCTGTGCCACCGGACGTATTATCAAATAATACTTCTTCGTTATCCTGATATACGGATAATGTCTTTTTTTCAAGCGACGAAAAGGATATGACTACAAGTAATATTCCAAGTAGAGCAAGAAGCACCGAAAGAAATAGTATCAGCATACATCCCCCTTGACTCTGTTATGTCTCCAATGAATAAAGCGTCAAGAAGAAATTGCTACCGTATTTTCCAAAGTGCTGTTTTGAGATAAGGATTTTCAGAATAGGGAAAATCATCCGCTTCATTTGCAGAAAAAATCAGTTCATAATTACCCGGATGCATCGAGAGAAAAGTCTTCATATCGGTCTTATGAGTATTAACTGCACTGAAAACATAATCCGATATTTGCGACAAGTCGCGGAGATATGAACTCAAATCCCTTTCTGCAGAAAAAGAACCCTTCTGACTTCTGGCAAAAGTCGGAGGATCAATAACCGAAAAGGAAAAACGAATACCCTTCTTCTTATAATACTTTATAAGATCAGAGCTTTTCCCTTTTACGAAATCCCTTGAGTCGACATTTACACCGTTTAATTCATAATTGCGCATTCCGCGGGAAAGAACCGGCTTAGAGATATCGACATTAACCGCACGCCGTACCGAATTTTTAAGCGCATGAAGAGAAAAGACACATGTGTAGCTGAAAAGATTAAGCACAGACTCGAATTCCGGATAATAATTCAGAAGCTCAGTCCTTGCAGAGCGCATATCAAAAAAGAGACCGGTATTCTGAGAATTAATTATATCGACTGAAATATCAAGACCCATGTGTCTTACAATAATTTCTTCCGCAGGGAATTCTCCGTCCAGCAGAAGACTCTTCCGCTTGGCTTCTATATCGTCACCCTGCGAAAGACGTCCCCTGTTTTTAAGAAGAATTCCTCTGACCGGAATCGAATATCCGGAACAAATATCAGGTATAAATTTCAACAGTTTAGAAGGAAGATCCGAATCTCCCTCAAAATCCTGAATCAGAATAAATCCCGCGTAATAATCAGCGGTGCACGGATATAATCCGTCACCGTCTCCATTAATAAGACGGAAAACAGTTTCTTCTGATGAAAAAAAACCAAGGCGTCTTTCAAACGCCTTTTTTACAAGTTCCTGTGTCTTCATTATTATTGAATGGGGGAAATCCCCGTAATCATTCTTTGTAGCTTATTGCGAATTTATTGCCGTCTGGATCGGAGAAAATTATTTTAGATCCTTCTTCTTTATCTTCAACTTCCTGAAAATCAATCTTCTTATCTTCAAGCTCATCAGCAACATCATCAAAATCTTGCATGTCGATGTTGAAAGAAACATAAGTATCCGGATTCGGATTAACGTCTGCGCTTTCTTTCAAGCGAAGCTTGATATCGCCTATCATAAGATAAGCTTCAGTCTTATCCTTTTTTTCAACAGTATCGAAATAGAAAACATCTCTGAAAAATTCAAGAGACTTTTCAAGATTTGATACTGCCAGACTGATATGATTTATTTCTTCAACTATTATCATAATTTCCTCTCCAAAATGACTCCGCATATTGTCTCAAAAATGCGCTCTTAATGTCAATAAATAAAAACGGACTCCCGGAATTTATTCTACCGTTACACTTTTTGCAAGATTTCTCGGCTGATCGACATCGCAACCGCGGGCAACGGCAATATAGTATGCCAGCAGCTGAAGCGGAACTGCCGAAAGAACCGGCGAAACTGCCCGTGAAACTTCCGGCAAATAGATAACATGATCTGCATGCCTTCCAATATCCTCATCGCCTTCGGTCGCAATGGCAATAATGCGTCCGCCTCTTGCCTTGACTTCCTGCATATTGGATATAACTTTATGATAAACCTCATCTTTCAGCGCTATAAATACAACAGGCATTTCATTGTCTATCAGGGCAATCGGACCGTGTTTCATTTCTGCGGCAGGATATCCCTCTGCATGTATGTAAGAAATTTCTTTCAGCTTTAACGCACCTTCAAGCGCAACAGGGAACTGGATGCCGCGTCCGAGATAAAGAAAATTTTTAGCGTCTTTATACTGACAGGCTATATTTTTTATAGCCTCCTTTTTTTCGAGAACTTTTTCAATCAAAGCCGGAAGATTTTCTATATCACGGATAATACACTGTCCTTCCTCACGGGTCATATTGCCTCTTCGAGACAGAAGAAGTGTAAGCAGTATCAGAACTGAAACCTGTGAAGTAAATGCTTTAGTCGAAGCAACCCCTATTTCATGACCTGCATGAATATAAACTCCTCCGTCACTTTCTCTCGCAATTGTACTTCCGACAACATTCGTTATTCCGAGAACCCTGATACCTTTTGACTTAGTCTCGCGCAGTGCGGCGAGAGTATCAGCGGTTTCTCCGGACTGACTGATTACTATAACAAGATCATCCTTAAAAAGTATAGGTCTTCTGTATCTGAACTCAGAAGCATATTCGACCTCAACCGGTATGCGGGCAAATTCTTCAATCAGATATTCTCCGATTAGTCCGGCATGCCATGATGTTCCGCATGCGATAAAAATAATCCTTCCGATCTTTGAAATATCCTCCGGAGAAAGGTTCAATCCGTCAAGTCTCGAATTCCCTGCATCCATGAGAACACGGCCTCGAACAGCATTTTTCACTGTTTCAACCTGTTCGTGAATCTCTTTGAGCATAAAATGCTCATATCCGTTTTTTTCAATTCCGACGAGATCCCATTCTATTTTTTCAACATTCTTTACAATCGCATTGCGGTCTATGTCAAATGTCTCAAAAGTTCCGTTTTTAATATCTACAATTTCACCGTCTTCAAGATAAACAACCTTGCGGGTATGCTCAATGACGGCAGAACAATCAGAGGCAAGCATTATTTCGTTATCACCGATACCTATGACGAGAGGTGAACCTTTCCTTGCTGCAAGAATTCTTCCGGGATTATCTTCAGAAACAAGCGCGATACCGTAAGTACCTTCAATCTGCTTAAGAGCAAGAATGAAAGATTCCAAAAGGTCATTTCCCTTTTTCATATAGTGGTCGACCAGATGTACAACAACTTCAGTATCAGTCTGAGTTTTGAAAACATGACCGTTCTCAGTCAGTTTTTTCCGGAGAATTTCATAATTTTCAATAATACCGTTGTGAACCAGTGCAAGCTTTCCGTCACATGATGTGTGAGGGTGGGAATTCACATCGGAAGGAACACCATGAGTCGCCCATCTCGTATGAGCTATTCCGGCAGATCCCTTCATTTGATTGATATCAACAAAACTTTCAAGCTCTGATATTTTACCCTTTTTTTTACTTACCTTTAATGATCCGTCAACAACGGCAATTCCGCTCGAATCATATCCCCTATATTCGAGACGCTTGAGTCCGTTTATAAGAATCTTACCTATTTCATTATTTTCTTTATTTCCGACATATCCGACAATACCGCACATAAATCCCCCTT
>JAKJGA010000009.1 GCA_022704645.1 Spirochaetota bacterium | reverse complement strand
TAAATTCTTATCTGTTAGTAAACGGCAATTCTTCAATAATAATTGATCCCGGTCACGACTGCTCCGAAATCAGAAATCATATAGATACAAACAAGCTTTCAGTTGAAGCGATTCTGTTGACTCACGCGCACATAGATCATGTTGCCGGAGTAAATGATATCAGAGATGCATATGGCAATCCTGACGTATATATGGGAAAGGATGATACCGATCTTCTGGCAAATCTTACATTTCAGGCAAGAATGTTTGCCCTTCCGTCTCCGAAACCGGTTGAAATAAACAAAGTGATTCGGCACAAAGAAGAAATCGAAGTAGCCGGTTTAAAAATTGAACCTCTTCATACGCCCGGCCATTCTCAGGGTTCATTTTCATTTGTAATCGAATCTTCAATTTTTTCCGGAGATGTTCTTTTTCTTCAAAGCATTGGAAGAACAGATCTATTCGGGGGAAATTTATCTGTTTTGATGAAATCAATAAATGAAGTTCTTTTAACCCTTCCGGAAAATTATACAGTCTATCCCGGACACGGAGATAAAACATCAATTGGCTACGAAAAAGAAAATAATCCTTATATTAAGAATAAAAATTACCGGTAATTCTTTATAAAGCTTATCCGCTTTTATAAGTAAAAAAAGCGGATAACTGATGATAAAAGCAAGTATGAGCACCAAAAAAGAAAAATACACAGATTTCGCAGAACATTACGACTATGTCTTAAAAGACATAGACTATGAAGAATGGTTTCATTATCTTAAAGAATTAATGCTTACATACAACCCGCAAGCAGAAAGCGTTCTGGAAATAGGATGCGGAACAGGAAAATTCGGGGCGAAATTTTCTTCTGAAGGTTACAATATAATCGGAGTTGACTATTCTCTCGAAATGCTTCTATCTGCACGGAAAAGGGCAAAAAAAAATTTCAAGCTCGTATGCGCAGATGCTTCTAAATTTTCATTTAAGAAAAAATTCGATTTCATTTTCTGTGTTCATGATACATTAAACTATATTCTAGATATGAAACATGTCGAGCTATTATTGGAAAACGCAGCCGCAAGCATGCATCAGAACAGCATTTTTATTTTTGATTCAACAACGGAGTATAATATACTCAGCAACTTTGACAAACAGAGAAGCGACTACTATCATAAAGGCTGTTATATCAAATGGGAGAACGTCTATGACAAGAAAAAGCGCATAATCACATCAAAGCTTCGCTTTCTGGATGAAAATAAAGACACCACAGAAGAACATCTTCAGAGAATTCACAGCGAAAATGAAATACTTTCGGCAATTGAGAGATCACCGCTTGAACTGATTACAGTATTCGGGGACTATACTTTTGAAAAACCAATTGATGAAACGGTTATGGTTAATTACATCTGCAAGCTCAAGAGATGACAATATTTTCTTTGCTGTGTTTAAATCTTTTTAACAAAAACTCACATCAATAGATATATTTAGTCATTTTTGTTTTTCACTATACCATACCGTTAAACTAATTATTGACAGTTTTTTCTTTTGAATTTTACTGATTATAGAGGCTGTTATGTTTACATTTACCGATTCTGAATTTTCTGACCGCCTAAACATCATTAAAAATTTTCTTTCCGGCAAAGGAATCTCTGCCGCCGTTTTCAACCAGCCGTCTGAACTTTACTATTATTCAGGTTCGGTCATTCCGCTTTATCTCGTCATTCCGGCAGAAGGCGACGCTTTTATTCTTGCGAGAAAGGGAGATCAAAAGCTCAGAGAAAGCGTTTCGCATATTGAGACTCTTTTCTTTGCAGGAAGCACTGATCTCAAAAAGATCTGGTCAGACAGAAAACTTGATGCTGCATCAAAAATCGGATTTACTCTTGATTCAACATCATATTCATCAGTCGAAAGAATCATGAAACTTTCTCCTTCAGCTTTACCGTATGATCTTTCCTGGGATGCAAGATTTATCAGAACAAGAAAAAGCCCTGCAGAAATAGAAATTATGCTGCAAGGCGGCAAAATTGCAGCGAGAATTCCCGAAATAGTAAAAGAAAATTTCGTTATAGGAATGACAGAACTAGAAATCAGTCTTTTCATAGAAAATTATTTCCGGTTGAACAAATCAAGCGGACTCAACAGCAAACAGGAAGCTCTCGTAGTTTCTCCAGGCGTATGTTCATCCGGAATTAACACGCTCTCAGGAAATAAATTTGACGGAATCTGTTCAGGAAAAGGTGTTTCTCATGCCAATCCTTTCGGAGCATCCAATGACGTAATCAGGGAACATGATCCTATTATTTTTGATTATGCATTCATTCTCGAAGGTTACCATCTTGACATCACAAGAATGGCAAGCATTGGAAAACCGGCCGATAAAGTAAAAAAAGCATACGAGGCTATGCTGACAATTCATAAAGAAATCATTTCCATGATAAAACCCGGAGCGATATGGGAAGATATTTATTTTCACGCTGAAAAAAGAGCTTCTGAATTCGGTTATTCAAAGGAGTTCATGGGACTCGGTTCCGACAAGGTTCGTTTCGTAGGTCACGGAGTTGGACTTCTTCTAGATGAACCTCCGTTTCTCGCTCCGAAAATGAAATATGAAATAACAGAAGATATGACAATCGCTATTGAACCTAAAGTTTCACTCGAAGGAATCGGCGTCGTCGGAATTGAAGATACTGTACTGGTTAAAAAAGACGGTGCGGAAATAATTACTCCCGCACCACATGATTATATTATAATATGAATTTTCTTTGATTTAATAGAACTTTACCAAAGATAATCCGTATGTATAATTTTCACTTCCACCCCAGTCCTTAAATACAAGATAAATGCAATTCTCATTGCTTATTGCATTTAAATAATCGACTGAATAAGACGAGAAACCCTGTCCTCCGATGTAATTCCATTTTCCGGAAAAATATTTCATGCAGGAACATCTAAGGCTTCCTCCTCCAACTTCTTCTTTGAAAAAGGCAAACAAAGAACCCTGACAGAAAACCAGCTCTCCGTTAGTAGAAGACATGTTTCCATAACATGGCAGGGAACCTAAATCTTTCCAGTTTCCATTTTTGAAAAGTTTGACTGCAGGCTTTGAATTAATTGTTCCGTCTCTGTATAAAACAGCAATCCCTTCATCAGTTTCCGCGAGTTTAGGATATGTGCCTATATCAGAAGAAATTCCCCTGCTGCCCAGATATTTCCATCCCGACACAGAATCATAATATCTTATTGAAGTTTTTCTGCTGAAAGATTCGTCACAATATGAAATGTAAACAGTTCCGGATTCTGAAACTAAAAGATCAATATCAGAGGCATCACCCTCGCTGGCAACGGAATTTCCAAGTGCTTCCCAAACACCTGTTTTCAGGGAACACATGTAAACAACAGCTCCGCCTAAACCATAATCTTTACAAGCAGCGTATATCTTGCCGTTATGAATTTTAATGCTGACATAGTTTGCGGTATCGGAAGAAATTCCTTCAGCTGAACCAAGATAGCTCCAAGATGAACCTGATCCGCTGTATTTAAGCACTACGAGTTTCCCGCCTACAGCAGCACTCCTCATTGCAAGATAAACATTTCCCGAATCATCTGTCGTAATTGATGTAAACATAGCCTTGTCAGAAGAGGTATAAATTGTTTCCCAGGTTTCCCCCGAATCTTCAGACTTTAATACCAATGGCGAATATTTTGTTCTTGATGAAGAATATTTTTCAGAAATATATACACCGCAGGCGACATACATTGTTTTGCTGTAAACAGCTATTGTCGGATCAATTACAAATCCTCCGGCAAAATTTGTTTTTATGTAAGAAAAAGCAGGATTAGCATTTTGATAATTTACTGTAATCGATTTTCTTTCAGCAAGTACCGAATTTTTATCCTTTATAAAAAGATACAAAACCCGTGAACCGTATCTTTCTTTGTCCTGCAAAATATAATGAGATGGTTTCTCAGTTTGCCACCTAGGGTCATCCCTTAACGGCATTATAGATTGATTGTCATCTTCCGGTTTTTTTTCATGAATAAGATAACCGGTAACTTCTCCTTCCGTTTCGATAGAAAATGAAATATCAGGTGAAGTAGTCGGACTATCTCCTTCTATTTCGAATAAAACTATCCTTGCTAATGACTCGGGATCTTTTCCGTAGTTCTGCTCATCGCATCCCATACTAAGCGCTGTAGTCAGCACAAATAGAGACAAAGCTAAAGTCTTTTTCATTATTTTCTCCTGCAATCGCATATATTCAAAAACCCCTTTCAGCTGATTCAACAAAATTGATCAGCAAATTGGTCTTTGTACTTAAAGATTATGCGAAAACAGAGCGGTTCGATTTTTGGCATGGTATCCCCTTTTTGTTTACGCGACAAAAATTGAACAACCGTCATGGTATTCGGACTCCGGATATGATTGAAATCTACCCGTTACCGTAGCGCGACTGTGTCCGGTTCTCACGGACTTCCCCATTTCGAGGACGGTTGAATACTTGCAATGTTTTAATTACCGGTTAATAAGTCTATAAAAAAAATCCGAAATAAGACCATATTCCCATTTCACGAAAAAAAGCATAATCCGCTTGATATTAATATTTTCCTGTGATACTCTAAGTTTTTCAGAGGATAATAATGCAAACAATGGATAATGATCTCCTGTTTGAAATTTTAGAAGGGATCTCTGATGGTGTTTACTTCACAAACATTGAGCGGCAAATAACTTTCTGGAATTCCGGAGCTGAACGCATCACAGGCTTTTCGAGAGATGAAGTTGTTGGCAGCAAATGCTCAGATGACATTCTCCGGCATATAGACGACTCTGGAAAAATTCTTTGTCTTGAAGGATGCCCCCTTCAGGAATCTATTTTATCCGGAAATCAAGTCTCAGCAAATGTCTATGTTCACCATAAGCTTGGACACAGAATCCCCATTCATGTAAAAGTAATTCCAATACGTTCTTCTGAGGGAAACATTTCCGGCGGTGTAGAATTTTTTTCTGAGATAACCAGCCAGCACTCAATGATCGAAGAACTTCAGCTTTTAAGAAAAGATGTATACTTAGACTCTCTTACCGGAATGGGAAACCGGCATTATGGAGAAATGATTCTTGAACAGCTTCATCACAAATTCAAAAAATATGGAACAAAATACGGAATAATATATTTAGATATAGATGATTTTAAAAAATTCAATGATACTTACGGACATGATACCGGAGACTCAGTTCTCCGGGCAATATCACAAAGCGCGATGAACTCTTTACGAAAACTCGATGCACTTGTTCGATGGGGAGGAGAAGAATTTATCGCAGTAATTCCGAACTGCGACTTTCAAATTCTTAAAGAAATAGGAGAACGTATACGGATACTCGTTGCTAATACTTTTCTCCAGGTAGAAAAGCAGAAAACTATTTTTTTTACGGTTTCTCTTGGAGCCTCATTGATCGCAGATGATCTTAGCATTGACGATCTTATTAAAAATGCAGATACTAAACTTTATGAAAGCAAGAAAAACGGGAAAAACAGGCTCACTATATGATAGTATGGGATCAGTCATTAAGTGTCGGCATTGAACAGTTTGACGGTCACCATAAAGAATTAATCCGTATAATCACTGAACTACACAATTCAATGACACGTAATGAAAACAGAGTTTATCTGAAAAATCTCCTTTTTGAACTTGTCAGCTACACCAAATATCATTTTACAGCTGAAGAACGTTACATGCAAAAATATCACTATCAGGAATACGACCAGCATCACGACGAACATATCAAACTGACTTATCAGGTTGAACAGTTTTTGGAAGAATATTCCTTAGGCAAAAAGGATATAGATATTGAACTTTTTGAATTTTTAAAAAAATGGCTTATCAATCATATCCTGGAGACTGACAAAAAAATGGGAATATACCTGCAAAGAGCCGGACTTTCGTGATTCACCAGTCGATCGGAAAATAATCTTTCAGAAATTTACCGCACCAGTGTTTTCCGGTGTTTATACCGTCGAAAAGCGGATCCAAGACACGCGCGGCTCCGTCAACTATATCAAGCGGCGGCTGAAAATCATGCAGTTCCTTTTTTAATTCCGATAAATGAGCCGGATCCTCATCCGTTACCCAGCCTGTGTCAACGGCATTCATATAAATTCCGAATTTTGCAAGACCGGATGCGGAAGTGTGAGTCAGCATATTTAATGCCGCCTTAGCCATGTTAGTGTGCGGATGACGGTCAATTTTCGTGAACCTGTGAAATTTTCCTTCCATTGCAGAAACATTTACAATATGTTTTTGTCCGGTAAAATCGCGTTTCATCATTTCCGATAAGCGGTTACAGAGAACAAAAGGCGCAACCGCATTTACAAGCTGAAGTTCAAGCATTTCAGACGTCGGAATTTCGCCAAGCCGGAGACGCCAGCTGTTTACCGTGCGCAGATCAACCTGCTGCAGGTCGGCATCGAGCTTCCCTGTCGGGAAAACAGCTTCAGAATCAGGAGAATAATCATAGGCATAAGGAATCTGCGAAAGCTTTGCCGGAGCTCTCAGACCGATTCCGGGATTTTTTTCTTCCCATTTTACCGGAATGTTTTTTTCTTCTGCAGAAGCTATTTTAGAAAAAGCATTCAGTCTTCCGGTACAATCGTGATAATGCGAAAGAAGAAGAGCCGCATCAGCATGAAGTTCAGCTGCAGATTTCATTTCATTTTCAAGAAGATGCGCATAAAATCCCGGAGGGCGGCGCACTGTCTGCGCGGCATTGTTTATCAGTATATCCATCCGGTCATAATTCGATTCAACATAACTGCAGAAAATTTCAACGCTCGGAGTATGTCTGAGATCAAGACCGTAAACATGAAGACGGTCTTTCCATTCATGAAAATCTTTTTCTTTCGAATACCTCAAAGCCGAATCAGCCGGAAACCGTGTTGTAGCAATTACACGGGCTCCCGCACGCAGAAGCATCAGAGCTGCGTGATAGCCTATCTTTAGACGAGAACCTGTTATTAGAGCGGTTTTCCCTCTCAAGTCTGCCGACTGAAATCTTTTCGAATAATTCAGTTCCGCACATTCCGGACACATGGAATCATAGAAAAAATGAAGATCAAAATATTCTTTATCGCAGATATAACATGTTTTCGGTGAAGATAATTTTTTTATGAATTTGCTGCTGTCAGAAAGTTCAATCTGCAAGGGAGCTGAAAACACAGAGGATTCTCTTGCGCTTCTGATTCCGGTCGCGGCATTTGCCGAACGGACTTCTTTTCTCTTTTCTTTCTTTCTATTAATCTTCGCTTCTTTTTTTCTTTTTCTGTCATCATTTATATCAGGACGGGACAATTTTCCCGCGGCCTTTATAAGTGCTATTCTCTTTTCATCAGGCACTTCAGATAGAAAGGAACTGTTTTCAAGAAGAGTGTTTAGTACTTCCGTTACTTCCTCAATTTTCTGAAGAGAAGGTTTCTTTATATTGTTATCAGCAGACATTTAATTCCCGTTTTTATTTGAACTCGTCAAAAAGATGTTCGAGCCCGTTAAGTTTAATTTCATACGCTGCAGCCATCATCAGACCGAGCTCTCCTTCGGGCAATCCTTTTTGTTTAAACCATATATAATATTCTTCGGGAATATCGATGAGCCGCCTACCCTCATATTTTCCGAAAGGCATTCGGTAGGTTCCTATTTTCAAAAACTGCATTGGATCAGAAATCAATTTATTATTTCTCCGCCTTCTTGTTTTTAAATGACAGAATATAAGTCAGACCGTTCTCCGAGATGATATCAACACTTCCCTGCATCTGTTTTTCTATAATACTGAAAATCGTAGTCATTCCGAGAGAAGCAGTCTCACGGACATCGAAATCTTTGGAAAGACCTTTTCCGTCATCGGATATTATAAGAATCAGTGAACCGTCTTTTTCTTTTTTTAATGAAACTGTTATACGCCCTTTTGCTCCAGGCAAAAAAGCATGCTTGAAGGAATTTGTTATAATTTCATTGATTACAAGTCCGAGCGGAATAGCCGAATCAATCGAAATTTCTGTATCGGCAATTTCAAAAACAACAGCGATATTGTTATTTGCAGCGGAGTTATAATTTGCAATCAGAGAAATCAGCTCTTCAATATATTCTTTAAAATTTATTTTTGAAAGATTTTTTGACTGATAAAGTTTCTCATGGACAAGCGACATAGTCTGTATTTTAGATACGATGTTCTTCGCGAAAGCGGAAACTTTTTCGTCTCCGATTTTGCGTGATTGCATCTGTATAAATGAAGAAATTATCTGCATGTTGTTTTTTGTTCTATGATAAAGCTCTCTTATCAGAGTTTCTTTTTCGTTCACAGACGCAGCCAAAGCTTCTCTATCTTCGATCGCGGAAGTAATATCCTTACACAAAGATACTATAGAAAGAAGCTTTCCTTCGTCTGAAACAATAGGGGTATTGGTCCATCCGCAAACTATTATCTTTCCGTCTTTGCGCGAGTTTTCAATAATTGTATAAACGCTTTCTTTTTTATCCGCAATCATCTTCTGTATTTCTGAAAAATGAACAGAGGATGTTTCAGTCATCAAAAATCCGGCATTCCGCCCCTTTACGTCTTCTTCTGTATAACCGAATATTTTCTCAGCTGCCGGATTAAATTCAGAAATAATAAAATTATCATCCCATTGTATAACTCCGGTGGGAGTATTTTTTATATGCGATCGCAGTTTGAATTCTGATTCACGAAGAGCTTCTTCAGTCTTTTTTCTGAGACTGATTTCTTTGCGAAGCTTTATTATCCACATAAACAAAACAAAACAAACTAGCGCGGCGGAAAGAAATATTTTCAAGACAAGACTGTAATCAAACTTATGCTCATATCTTATAGGAACCCATTTATAATAAATAGCATTTCTTTCTTCTTCCGTAATCGAATCCAGTGCTTTTTCAAGTATCCGTGCAAGTATCGGCCAATCATTTCTGACTGCCATAGCCTGGGCATTTATATACGGAGCTTCACCGGCAATTTTCAAATTATGAATTTTGAGCTTTGCCATATAATATCCGGTAACAAGCATGTTATCGATAAAAGCAAAAGCTTTTCCTTCACTTAAAGCGATCAGACCTTCTTCGGCACTGTTTACTTTAACAAGATTAATCTTCGGAATATCTTTTGCAATCCATTCTCCCATTGCGTATCCGTCAACCACAGCTACATCTTTGCCTTCAAGCTCCTTTAAAGAAGAAATATAGGTCACATCAGAATGAGTAACAATAACAATCGGAATTTTCATGTAAGGCTTTGTAAATTCCCAGAACTCAAGCCGTTCGGGAGTTACCGTTACGGATGTGGTCATATCAATTTCGTGTTTTTTCAGGCGGGAATAAGCTTCCTGCCAAGAAAGTCCCGAAATGCGTTCAAATTTGATGCCAAGCCTGGATTCAATGACAGTCAGATAATCATGGGTTATTCCGGCGCTTCTTCCTTCTTCATCAGCAAATTCTACAGGCGGCCATCCCGGATCCTGAACAACTGTTATTTTTTGATGTGTTTTCAGCCATTCCCTTTCCTCCAAGGAAAGCCCGATACTTTCTTGAGCTGAGAGTTTAATCAAAAAAACACTGAATAAACTCAAAAAAAGAGTAAATAGCGCTTTTTTGGATAAATTCATATTATGTTGCCGTTTCATATTACAGATTAATTACATTTTTCATTAATAGTCAAACCAAATTAAATCTATTATGTCTTGACACTCAAAGTTTTGCTGTTACTAAAGAACCATGAAAAACGTACTTTTTATTTCAATCAGCGTTATGCTGTTTTTTTCAGCCAGCGGATGCTCAGATACTTCTTTCGGCAATGACTTATGGGATAATGTAACATCCTCAAAAATTACATCTGACAAACAGATTACTTCTTTTACCATAAACGGATATAAGGCAAGAATAACCGGCACTACAGTTAAATCAGTTCTTCCGCTTGGAACATCTGCTACGTCACTAGCACCTGTTATAACTCATAATGGTGCCGCAATTTCTCCCGAATCCGAAACAGCTCAGGATTTCTCCAATCCAGTAACATATACAGTAACCGCCACAGACGGAACGACAGAACAATATACTGTTTCGGTAACAGTTCTTGACGCAGCCGGAATGAAAAATGCAAATCTCTCCGTTCTCAGAGTAAAAAAGGGAAAGCTTCAGCCTGCACTAAATGATTCCATAAAGGATTATCTCGACGCCCCGATTCCTTTTTCTGATTCCGCAAATCCCGCGTATAATGACAAACAATCCAATTCGCTTATAGCAGATCCCGAAATACTGATAGCAACCATGAAGATGGAATTAGAAAGTAACGGAAAAGTTTCCGTAGAAAATGCCACTGAGCATGTTTTTCCGGAGATAGAAGTGGGGCCTAATAAGGTGACTATCATAGTAACTGCCGCCGATAAAACAACAACTAAAAAGTATACTGTAAACATGTACCGTGCGATACCGATCTTTAAAACCGGCGCAGAAAAATATGACGGTATGAATGAATTTGAAGATGCTGCGACACAAAGAGGCGTCAGCTGGCCTAATCCAAGGTTTAACAGAAGATCAACAATTTTAATAGATGCAGGTATTGAAAAAGAACAAAACTATATCGAAGATCATTTAACTGGATTAGTTTGGCTGAATCAAACTACTGACAATTCTATAATTTTGAGAGATCCATATAGTTATGAAGATGCTGTGTCAAAAGTTTTTGGAATCCCTCAATTAGGAAGTTCTTTATATGAATGGCGCCTTCCAAATATTCGCGAGATTAGAAGTCTTGCAAATTATTGTAAAAACGGCAACAATTATCTTAACGGTGTTTTAGATAACTTCAATATAAACTATGAATATTGGTCATCTACAATTTTTACGGGAGAGACTAATAAAGCTTTCTCTTTTGAAACAAAAAACAACCGGTCTAATATAATAGATGATATAACAGTTGAAAAATATTTATTTATAGTCGGAGGAAATTCTCAAGTTTTACCGGCAACAGGACAAAAACAAACTGATCCTTATATACTTGGTGATGACGGAAATTTACATAGAGGTGTCGTATGGCCGACTACTCGTTTTTATAAATATAATGAAAATGAAAACAGTCCCATAGTTGATAATATGACCTCTCTCATGTGGTATCCTTCTTCCTTTTTTGTACCTGCAGAATCTGAAAATTTATGGAATTCATCTTTAACTACAGTAGATACAAAAAATCAATATGGTTTTTCAGACTGGTTTATTCCGAACGTGAATGAAATTGAAACTTTAACTAATTACTCTTCTGATAGTCTTGATTGGCTCAATTCGTATATTAACCTCAATAGTACACCGCTATGGACTTCAACATCCTTCAGTGAAGTAGAGGCATATGCTCTTAATTTTAATGCTCAGTTTATTTCATATGGATATAAAGATTCTCTTAGCTACTACGTTCTCCCCGTTCGTCAGGCAAAAATAATAAATTATTAGGACAACAAAATGGTAAAACACATAGTAATGTGGCGCTTAAAAGAAAATTCGTGCGGCAACAGCAAAGAAGAAAATAAGAAGCTGATAAAAGAAAAACTCGAAGCACTTGCCGGCCGAATTGAAGGACTCATCAAAATTGAAGTCGGTTTTGATTTTTCAAACACTGAGAGCAGTTATGACATCTGCCTTTATTCGGAATTTGAATCAAAGCAGGCGCTGGATAACTATCAGGCTCACCCCGAGCACAAGGCTGTTATGCCTTTTATTCTCGAAGCGAGAACTGACAGAATCGTAACCGATTACGAAATATAATTATTTTCTCTCGGAATTTTTTCCGGAAAGAGCCGAACTGACATCAGAAATCTTTTTCTTTTCGGAAAAAACGCTTCTTCTGAAAAAAGATGCCGTTTTCATTGCGCGGGAAACTGTTTCCGCGTCTATGAGACCATCTGAATTCAATCTTCCCCATATCTCATGCGGACCCTGACCTATTCTCCAGAATGACACATTGCGGATTTCTTTTCTTCTGTATAGCTTAAGTTTTTCCGATAAAGAGAATTCATTGTCAAAATAAATAACTTTACGCGATTTTCCGATTTTGTAGACGAGAAACGGATTACGGCTGTTGTAAACCTTTGTCCGCTTTTTTGATGCTAATGCGCGTGTCTCTTTATAACGTACCGAGCGGCTCGCTCTCTTCGACCATTCACGCCCGTAAAGAGGAAGTCCCATAATCAGTTTTTCTTTAGGTATAATCGACGCAGAATATTCCGCGACTTTTGCGCACCATTCGTATGATGCTACAGGTCCGGGCTTGCTTCTGCTCCAGTGTTCATCATACGCCATGATTATGATTCTATCGGCAATGTTTGATATTAATGAATAATCATAAGCATCATCAGGCGAAGAGCTTCTCTTTGCCGGCAGGGCAACACTCAGTATTTTTTCTTTCGAAAGCATTTTTTTCAAATCAGAAAGAAATGAAATGAAATCATCTTTCTGCGCTGAAGATACATGTTCAAAATCGATCTGAACTCCGTCAAAATCTTCCGATGCAGATATAATCGAGTTAAGAAGATTTGCCCTTTTTTCAGAATCTTTTTCAAGAATGTCTTTAGTTAGAGAGCTTCCGGTAAGTTCGGAAATTACTATATGCACGCGGGGAAATCCCTTTCTAAGATCTATTCTCGGACGAGGTGTTTTTTCAGAAAGAGTTCCGTCTGCTTTCACCCAAAGGCTGAAATAACCTATGTCGGAAAAAGGCTCTCCGCCTTTAAGCATCTTCTCTTCGCCGCGCATAAGATATCCCCATACCTCGCGGAAAGGAATAACTTCTTCCTTTATTTTATTTGAAACAGATTTTACACTTGGCAAAATCACAAACGGGAAAAGTAATAATATTAATACTGCTGTTTTTTTCATGTTATCCGGATACCGTATTTTCGGCAGAATTTGCGCCTTATTATAAAGAATTGTTAAGGTATTTATTTTTTAAATCAACATATTTTCGGGCAGAATCGGTTATTGAGAATACTTCCTCATCAGTCAGACTTCTGATTACCCGCGCGGGAGAACCTATTATAAAGGAACGCGGCGGAAATTTTTTATCCGGCGTAACTATTGAACCTGCTGCAACCAGCGAATGGTCTGAAATTTCAGAACAATCAAGTATTATTGATCCCATTCCTATCAGGCAATTATTTCCGATGACACATCCGTGAATGATTACATTATGACCGACAGTCGTATTGCTTCCGATAAATGTACCTTCATTTCTGGTGTTCACATGAATAGTCGTAAGTTCCTGAATGTTGCTTCCGCTGCCTATTTCTATTCTGTTGATGTCGCCGCGTATAACGGAATTATGCCACACAGACGAATCTTTTCCAATGGCGACATTTCCTATCACGCGGCTTCCATCAGCAAGAAAAACTCCCTCTTCTATCTCAGGAAGTTTTTCTTCAAACTTATAAA
This sequence comes from Spirochaetota bacterium, assembly GCA_022704645.1. GTDB lineage: Bacteria > Spirochaetota > UBA4802 > UBA4802 > JAFGJZ01 > JAKJGA01. The sequence goes on along the minus strand of JAKJGA010000009.1, from coordinate 11,781 downwards.
TCATTTAATATCTTTGCTTCCTTCGTTTCCGACAAGACCAAAGCCTTCAAATGAAACTTCACTGAACCACGGAAACTGCGTTCCAATCAATGGAACAGTAATAAAATCGTTCATTTCGATATGAATCCATCTGAAGCCGAGACGTCCGTCTATGTTTTCCATAGGAAGAAAACCCCATTCACGGCTGTCCGAACTATTGTCGCGGTTATCCCCCATTGCGAAATAAAATCCTTCCGGAATGGTAATTTCTCTGAAAGCATCCCGTGTCATGAGTTCATATCCCATATCATCATCTTTCTTGTTTTTAGCTTCTTCCAATTGAGCAAATTCGTTTTCCGGATTTAACGGATCTCTATAATCTTCAAATCTTATCAGATGTTTTATTCCAAGAAGATCTTCTTCATAATAAACAAAATTTTCTTCTCTCTTGATAAACTTAAGCGGTAGAAGTTTTCCGTTTATTGTAAGTCTGTTATTCTTCATGGATATTTTATCACCCGGAACACCGACTATTCTTTTGGTATATTCAGGAACATTATATATCCATTTCATAAATGGAATAAATCCTTCGTCTTTTTTATCAGCCCCGATTACGTTTTTTCCGGGATATTTAAAAGAGATGATTTCTCCTCTCTGCGGTTTCTGCCATCTAATCAAATGAGATGTCGAAAACGGAATTTTGAGACTATATGCGAGCTTGTTCGCAAAAAGATGATCTCCGACTCTCAATGTAGTTTCCATCGATCCGGTCGGAATTCTGTAATTTCCGAAAACCGAAGACCGCAGTGCAAGAAAAAGAAGAATCAAAAAAGCATACTCTGTTAATGTTTTCAGAAATGACACTTCCTTCTGCGGAACACCTTTCTGTATCAGAAACCTGCACACAGGACCGAATTTTACGGTTTTTCCCTTCTTTTTTGATCTAATTCTTTTAAAAACTTTTTTTATCTTATTAAACATATTATCTCCGCTACGAAGCAATACTAATGGTCCTTTAATCTCATGAGTCAAGAATAATATTCTGACTATATTCAGCTGATTTATCCCAGGAATCTGAATTACGACAAATAATCCGTTTTAATTCTTCCCATTGATCTGTAAATATTAGTCTTCGCATGCGGATTTTTCTCTGCCAGTTCATTTATCAGCTTTTTTATAAAATGCCGGTTCTCGCCTTCGTTGAACGGACAAGGACTTATCTGAACTCCTAGGTCAAGAAGTTCGGCATATTTTGCTATGTCTTCTTCTTCAATTTCGGCAAGCGGTCTTATTATGCGAAGTTCGCCTCCGAAAAGAGAAACATTCGCCGGCATGGTTGATATATTTCCGTGAAAACTCATATTCATTAAAAGTGTTGAAATCATATCATCCAGATTGTGCCCTAAGGCCAATTTTGCGCAGTTCAATTCGCGCGCAAGTTTGAAAAGCGAATTTCTTCTGTGAAGAGCGCAGACATAGCATCTGTCCTTTGCTTCATCACGCGTCAGATCAATTTCCGCCATACGGTGAATAAATCCGATAGAACGTTCATCACAGAATTCCTTTAAACGCAAAGGATCTATTTTGTTTGGTATTCCGGCAAGTTCGATGTATGCGGCAGTTGTTTTAAATTTTACGGGGATTCTCCGCATTTTTTCGGCAAGAATATCTATCATCGCGAGAGAATCTTTTCCGCCTGAAAGCCCTGCAAGGACATGATCGTTTGGATCAATCATTTGATATTTGAAGATAGTTTTTCCCGCCTGTTTGCGGATATCCCTGATGAGTTTTTTTTCTGAATATTCCATAAAGTCAAAAGAAAGTACACGTTTCGGCTGGCAATAAATATTTGGCTTAAAAAATGGAAACCGCCTAAGCGGTTTCCTGTAAAATCACATTGTGCTCAAAATCGCCTTTTTCTTTTCTTCAAAATCCTGAGGAGAAATGAGACCGGCATCAAGCATATCTTTGAGCTTTTTCAGTTTCAGCATCGGATCATCCTGTGATGCAGCCTGACCTGCCCCGGCCGCAACTCCGGCCATATTTTGTCCGAAACCCATTCCGACGCCCATTCCCATCATCATTCCCGGAGCACCGTCGTTTCCGGCTGCGGTTTTCATAGCATCAAGCTGCTGAAGCTGTGCGAAACTTACGCCCGCGGCATTTGCCGCCTGAGCTTCCGCCTGCATGTCAGCAATGCGTCCGATTCTGCGCATTGTATCTTCATCAAAATCTGTCCCTTCAATTCTGAAATCAGCAAGTTCGAAACCGAGAACCGAGAATTCTTTCTTTAAGTTTTCTTTGACGCCGGCAGAAATTTCTTCACGTTTTTTATCAATCTCACCATAACTGAGACCGCTTTCAGCAAAATAGTCTACAATCGGCTGAGAAAGACGCGCTGAAATAACAGGTCTGATATCATCAGCATAAAAATCGTCGCTTCCGCCTACAACACTTACAAAAAAGAGTTTAGGATCAGTTACTTTAAATGAGTAGTTTCCTCTCGCGCGAAGCCCTACCGGAAACTTGTAAACAGGGTCATTATACTTAATTACAGAAGGCGTTCCCCATTTCTGATCAAGAAAAACGGTTTTTCTGTAGAAATATAATCCGACTTTATGTTCACTTTCAAACGCCTGAAGAAACTTCTTCAGATTCGTCCAGAAAGGAATATTTGCCGTTTTGAGTTCATAAAGACCTTCTTCATCAAAAACGCCTTCAACCTTACCCTGATAAACAAAAATACAGCCCTGACCGGGACCTACAATCAGTTTTGAAGCATTTTTAATTTCATCATTGTTTCCGCTCCAGCGGTAGAAGATTGAACTCGGATCCGGATCTTCCCACTGAATGACGGAACGTAGCTGACCTTTAACATCTGTGAATTTATCAAATAATCCCATGTTTCCTCCGTAGAATTGGGCTATCATAGAAAAGATTTCAGCAAAATCAAGCAATATTAATTTTCTAAAATCATACTCATCTCTCTAAATATAACATATATAATCATCTAAATCCAAAATTTAAAAGAGAAAAGTTTTATGCTTGCGTCTCATTCGCGTTAAACTATCATTGACGTGGGGTTTAGCGTCCAAAAGACAGTCATGTTAAAATTGATATTAATTCTCAGCATCTCTCTTTCTTTTTTATCCTGTTCGGAAAAAAAAGAAACTAACAAGGTCGATCTGAAAAATATTAATTCGGACGGGTCTTTTGATTACCGCAGAATCCTCGAAAAAGAAATAAAAACAGAAAGAGAAAAAGCTTACGTTCCCGAAGATGATTATTTTAAAAATTGAGAGGGGTAGATGATCACTTTTTTTAACAAAAACGTACTTATTGCCGGAGCTACCGGTCTGTCTAGAAATTTTGCTCTTGATGTCGCCAAAGACAGAGCAAACGTCGGAATTTTTCATTCCGATAAAAATGAACTCATTGAGCTTGAAAGAGAGCTTGGAAATCTCAGAATCAGAAATTACGGCTATAAATGCGATCTTTCTGCCAAAGAAGAAATCGCTCACGCTGTCCTTCTTTACAAAAAACAGTTTGAAATGGCGGATTATATTCTGATAAATATCGATCTCCATGACGGAAAAGATATAATCGACATGTCATTTGATGAAGTCGAAAAGGAAATATCCTCATCTGTTGACGGAACTATTTGCCTTGTTAAATATTTCATTCCGGAAATCGTAAAAAAACAAAGCGGAGGATTCATCTTCGCCGTTAATGCAAAATCCGTATCTCCTGTCGGTGCAGCTGCCCTCGGGGCAATTGAGAAATTCAGCGCTTATTTAAATTCTTTTTTTCATGCAAACGGATTGAAAGATATTTTTTCTACAGTAGCTTATGTATCAGGAACAAAACCTAATGCTTCAGAACTGCTTAAAAAAGCAGTCATGAGCGGAAAGAAAATAGCGAGAGTTTGACCTATGATGAAGAGTAAAAAGACTTTTATTTCGATAGCAGCTTTTGTCGGAATTTTGTCTGCAAATTACTTTTGCTGCGCACATAGCAATGATCAAAACGCATTCGGAATAACAAACGGGGATTCACCTATCAAGAGCGATTCTGATGTTGTAAAAATGTCGGAAATGCAGGATGTTTTCCGCAAGATATATGAGCTTTATGAAAACAGAGTAGTTTCAATTTATACTGAACAGACTGTCCGCATTCCCCGTGACATGTGGAGCGAGTTTTTCAACATTCCTACTGAACAGAAACGTACCGGTCTGGGAACCGGATTCATTATTTCTGAAGACGGTTTCATCTGCACAAACTTCCATGTCATTTCTCCGGACGGAAGGCAGGTTGTTGACAAGATTACTGCAGTTATAGAAGACAAAGAATACTCTGCCGAAGTCAAAGGCTACGACGAACACAAAGATCTTGCAATCCTCAAAGTTAATGCATCTAAAAAATTTAAACCGGTTTTCTTCTCCGATTCTTCTACCGTAAAAGTCGGAGACTGGGCAATCGCGATCGGAAATCCCTACGGATTATCAAAAAGTTTCACAGTAGGAAACATCAGTGCAGTTGGAAGAACTAACATCGATGAAGAAGGAATTCCTTATCTTCAAACCGATGCGTCGATTAACCGCGGAAATTCCGGCGGACCTTTGATAAACATCAGAGGAGAAGTTATCGGAATAAACCGTATGATTTTCTCTCAAAGCGGCGGTTCTGTTGGACTTGGTTTTGCAATCCCGGTAAACATATTAAAAGAAAATCTTGAATCACTGAAAAAACAAAGAAGCTATCAAAAAGGCTTTATCGGAATATCTCTTGCTCCTCTTACAAAAGAAGTTGCAGTTCAAAACAGATGGAGTTATAATTACGGAGTTGTCGTAGACAGCGTTGTTGAAGGCGGACCTGCACAGAACGCGGGACTAATGAGGGGCGACATCGTTTTCGGAGTAAACGGCAAAAAAATTACCAGTGCAAATCTTTTGGTAAGTGAAATAGAACGCGCAGGAGCCGGAGCTAAAATTGAACTTGATGTCTGGCGCAGAGGCGTAAAAATGAAATTTTATCTCACAGCAAAAGCGAAATAGAGGAATAAATGAAATTTAAAAACATTCTCACTCTTACCGGACTTGCTGTTCTTGTTTATGTACTGCTGAAATACATAATTCCTGCTATTTTTTCAATAGCAATAACACTTTTTTGGATAGTTATTTATGCTGCAGCAATTATCGTCGTTTTCGGAATTCTTTTCTATATTTTCGGAAAAGTATCACGCAAAAGAAGATAATTCAGCATTTTAAACGGCTAACTTAATATTTACAGGATTTTCAAATGGAACAGCACTTTTCAAAACCGGAGAAAAAGATTTATTCTTTTCTCTGTCTCATTACTATCTTAGGCGGAGTTTTTTTCGGATACATCGTTTCCGAAGTTAAGAATTTTTCGGGACTTCAGAACCTTAAAAAATTTCAACCGTCGGTTCCCACCAGAGTATATGATGTAAACGGTGAACTGATAGCAGAAATATTCAAAGAACAGCGCGATATCGTCGATTTTGACGACGTACCGAAAGCAGCTGTAAACGCATTTCTTGCAACCGAAGACCAGGAATTCTATGAACACTTCGGAATAAATCCTCTTGCAATATCCCGCGCGATGGCAAAAAATGTTCTCGCCGGCCGTATAAAACAGGGCGGATCTACAATCACACAGCAGCTTGCAAAAAGACTCTTTACCCAGGGTGAAAAGAAATTCTCAAGAAAAATACTTGAAGCAATACTCACTCTTCAAATTGAAAAATATTTTTCGAAAAACGAAATTCTTGAAATGTATTTCAATCAGATTTATCTCGGCCACGGCTGTTACGGACTTAACGCTGCTTCTAAACTATTCTTTAACAAAGAAGCAAAATACCTTACAGCAGCAGAAGCGTCCGTTCTTGCCGCACTTCCTTCGGCTCCCGGCAGATATTCACCGCTTGATAATCCGCATAATGCTTATGAGAAAAATCCTGACATATTAGGAAGAATGGTCAATGAAGGATATCTTACAAAAGAATATGCCGATAAGATTTATACGGAATTCTGGCCGAAATACATTGATTCAATTTTGATGGAGTTTCCGACAAAAACTGCTTATACAAAGATAGAAAACAATGCTCCTCATTTTGTTGATTATGTCAGACAAATTCTTGAAAGCAGATTCGGCAGAGAAGCAGTATATGAAGACGGTCTAATCGTTTATACTACCCTTGACTTGAAAAAACAATTTGCGGCACAAAAATATCTTGAAGAAGGTGTTGAACGTCAGGATATAATTTCATCAAGAGCAAACAGTTATTCTAACGGAGGTGTCGACAGAGGTCTTTTCGGAACATACTATACGCTTAGATCCATTTTCAGTCTTCCTAATGTTTTGATTAAAAATGACATTGATACTATTCTCCGTAAAAAAATTATCGATGATGAAATCGACGAAATGGATATACTAACATTTTTCAGCGATTCAGCCAACCTCAATAAGACAGCTGAAATATTCCGCACAGGAACAGCGCTAAGTATTTCATCCTCCCTGAAGGTTCAAGGAGCTCTTGTATCACTTGATCCTGCAACAGGATATATCATCTCCATGGTCGGAGGCTCTGATTTTTCAGTCGACAATCAGTTCAACCGTGCAGTTCAGGCCCGCCGTCAGCCAGGCTCTTCATTTAAGCCTTTTATTTACGGTGCAGGAATTGAATCCCGTGTTATAAATCCCGGAACAGGAATATCAGACGCTCCTCTTTTGAATATCGCGGCAGACGGAGAAACATGGTCACCGGATAACTATTCAGGTGATTTTTCAGGAATGGTACGTGTTAGAAGGGCATTAGCAGCTTCGATAAATACCGTTTCAGTCAGAATTTATGATATGGTTGGTCCTGAAAGAATTATTGATTATGCAGCAAAAATGCTGAAAATTCCTCCTTCACGTCTGGGGGCAAACCCTTCCCTTGCTCTGGGCACAGCGGAAATAACTCCTTTCGAAATGGCGCAGGGATATGCAATTTATGCAAATGAAGGAAGAGATGTTATTCCTTTTGCAATAAGATACGTTCTTGACCGTGACGAAAACGAAATTGCAAACATTGAAGAGGAAGTTGCTAATATTCTTGCAATTAAAGAAAAAGAGAATACAATACAGATAATTGGAAAAGATGTAGCTTATGTAATGCGTTCTTTGATGCAAACTGTTGTTGACGCAGGAACTGCTGCATCGACCATAAGAGGAGATTGCGATTTTCATGAACCTGCTGCAGGTAAAACCGGATCAACTACAAGTTTCGCAGATGCCTGGTTTTGCGGATTCACTCCGGCAGTTGTTACAGTCGTGTGGGTCGGATACGATAAACCGTTCATGACTCTCGGCCGCGGACAGGCCGGATCAAACGTTGCAGCTCCGATTTGGGGACATTACATGAAAGATATATATAACGGAATGCCGAGCAGACAGTTTCCGCCTGAACCGGAAGGAATTATCAAAATCGGATTCTGCGCATATACAGGTAAAATTCCGGGACCAAACTGCAAAGAACTTTCAGGTGATATCAGCGTAAAAGGCGGCGGTCCGAAAGAATGGTGTGACGGTAGTCATGGAAAAATGAAATCAATACTCGAGAAATACCTCGAGAAAGAAGGTCTTTCGGGCGGAAATAGACGCTCGGGAGCATTATCAGATTAATATCAGGAGAATGTTGATGTATAAACAGGGCGATAAATTGGTTTACCCTATGCACGGTGTCGGAATAATCGAAGCGATTGAGAAAAAGGAAGTTTTAGGACAAAAACTTGAATTTTACATAATGACCATTGTAAATAACGGCATGAAAGTAATGATTCCTGTCAAAAATGCCGATCAGGTCGGACTTCGTCCGATTATTTCAAAAAATGAAGTTAAAAAAGTTCTCACAATAATTTCGCAAGGCGAAACAGAAAGAGAAGACGACTGGAAACTCCGCTACCAGAACAACATAGACAAGATAAAAAGCGGATCAATCTATGAAGTATCTAAAGTAGCAAGAGATCTTTACCGTCGCGGAAGAGAAAAAGAACTTTCAATTATGGAAAGAAAGCTTTATGAAAACGCTTATAATCTTCTTATACATGAAATAGCCCTCGCAAAAAGTATTGATATCGAAGAAGCAGGAAACGTTGTTTCAGAAGCACTGAGCCCTAATTGAAAGGAGTTGGAATGATTAAGTTATACAGATTTCTTTTCGTAATAATAGGAATGTCTTTCGCATATTTGTTTTTTTCTGTCTATTCGCCGTTTTATGCGGCAATAGCTTCAGGAATCGGCGGTATTATTTCATTATTATTTCTTATCGTAATTGAATATGTTTCGCATTCTTTTTCAGCCCGCATTCTTTTTTCTTCTTCAGTGGGACTTCTATGCGGATTAATCGCCGGATTGGTAGTTTCTGTTTCTCTTTCGGCGGTAGAACTTCCTCTAAGCGGCAGAGTTGTAGGTATTCTCAGATTTTATATAGTCTATATTTTCGGTTTTGCCTCCATGATATTTATGGCTGTCAAGAATGAAGATTTTGCCCTTTTTGACAGAATCATTCCTTCAAAAGAAGGCGGAAGTGACGGATCTATTTCTTATAAGATTCTTGATACTTCCGTGATAATTGACGGACGAATAGCCGACATATGTGATACTGGTTTCGTAGAAGGAGTTCTTGTAATTCCGAATTTTGTTTTAAATGAACTTCAAATGATAGCAGATTCTGCGGACTCAATAAAAAGAAACAGAGGCCGACGCGGTCTTGATATTCTCAATAAAATGCAGAAAGATCAGTCTATAAAAGTAAAAATTTCGGATATGGATTTTCCGGATATTCCTGAAGTAGACTCTAAACTTGTTAAACTGGCAAAAGTCATGAATGCGAAAGTTGTGACAAATGACTTCAATCTCAATAAAGTTGCGGAATTTCACGGTGTTCATGTTCTCAACATCAACCTGCTTGCAAACTCTCTCAAGCCGGTTGTTCTTCCCGGTGAAGAAATGAAAGTCAGCCTTGTTAAAGAAGGAAAGGATCAAAACCAGGCGATTGGATACCTTGAAGACGGAACGATGGTAGTCGTTGAGAACGGCCGTAAAAAAATGCACTCAGAGGTTGAGGTTACTGTTACTTCTGTTTTACAGACAACTGCCGGCAGAATGATTTTTGGACGAATCAAAGATTAAACTTCTTTCAGTATATACCAGCCCGAGAGAAGATTCTCTTTCGGGCTATTCTCACAGACTCTTAATTAGCAAATATTTTCCTGATATTAAAGCAGACGAGGTATTTCTTTCTAAAACAGTTATAAGGCCCTGTTCTGCTTGTTCTTTCTGCTCTACAAAAGATGAATGCTCCATCGAAGATATTATGAATGAATATTATAAACTTATCAGGGAAGCTGATATTATAACTGTGTCATTTCCTCTTTACTTTTCCACTGTTCCCGCTCAATTAAAATTATTTATAGACCGTGCTCAGTTATTTTGGGAAATGAAAAAGCGAAACGAATTTATAAAAAATAAAACCGGTATAATTATCGCTACCGCCGGAAATAATTATAAAGATATGTTTACCTGCGCTGAAAATACAATGAGACATTTTTTTAAAACAATTAACGCAGAATATAATAAGCAATATTCTGTTTTTATACCATCAACAGATGATTATTCTGCAGAAAAAAACAGATTACGTGCAGAAAATATCATCAATAAATCTTTATTCGAATGAAAAAACATTAATATCATCTCTTTTTTTCCATCCGGATTTTTCCCAAAAAGCATTTCCGTCTTCATTGTTTTTAAATACGAAAATGTGACACTTCTCAATTCCATTTTTCTTGAGTGCTTCAATAGATAAAGATACTAATTTCGAAGCAATATTCATTCTCCGGTATTCCTTTTCTACGGCAAGATGGTAGATATAGCCTCTTCTTCCGTCTGTTCCGCATAAAACAGTTCCAATCAGCTTATCCTCATCAAACGCACCGAAACTAATCCCCGGATTCGAATTTAAGAATAAATCAAAAGCTTCCAAAGTATCCGCTTTTGTTATACTCATTCCTTCAGTTTTTTTCCAAAGTGAAAATGAAGGAACATAATCTGATTTAACTAATTCTTTATAACTAATTCTCATTATAATTTATAATTGCATTCGACCGGACAGAACTTAAACGTCAATAAAAAATGAAAAAGGCATTGACACGCAACACGTGTTGCGCAACATATGTTGCGTATTGTTTTTCAGTGCTAAGGGAGAATGCATGCCGCCAAAACCCAAGTTTTCAAAGGAAGAAATAATACAAACAGCTATGCGAATAGCTGAAGAAAAAGGATTATCGGCTATAACCGCAAGAGAATTAGCCGACAGGCTTTCTGTTTCAAGCCGGCCGATATATTCATATTTTGAATCTATTGATGAGTTAAAAAACGAAGTTATAAAGAATATCATGAAGATATTTGCAGATGAATTATATAAGAAAAGACCTGATGCAAATCAATTTCTAAGCATAGGACTTAATTTGATTTCCTTTGTCAGAAACAATAAGGAATATTTTAATATAATAAAAAATGAAGTCACTAATTTTGTTAATCTGAATGGAATTGATACATATACCAATCTTGCCGTTGATAAAGTTTCAAATTCTTTAGAGTTTTCAGGTTTTTCTAAAAAGAAAATCAAAGATACTTATCTTAAAATGGCTATTTTTTCGCATGGATTAGCAGATTTTGTATATTACGGCCATATAGACGGGTCAGAACAATTTGTCCGCAGATTGCTGGAGGAAACAGGAAAGGCTATAATGAATGATTCGAATTAGTGTTCGATAAAGAAATATTAGAAGATTCATTCATTTATGAAAAATAAATGAAACAAACAACAGATTATTGAATCATAATGATATCAGTTTATAGGAGATGTTTTAATGAAGACTGCATTGGTTTTAGTAGATATTCAAAAAGATTTTTTTCCGGGCGGGAAAAAAGAATTATTCGGTTCAGAAGAAGCTACATCAAATGCATCAAAGCTTCTTTCTGCAGCAAGAAAAAACAACATGAAAGTCATTCATGTTAAGCAGCTGTCAAAAGATCCCGGATTTTCTTTCTGTCTTCCGGATTCTGTTGGTGCTGAAATTCATCCTTCAGTTGCACCGCTTGAGGGAGAAGAAATATTGATCAAAAATTCTTCAAATGCTTTTAAAGGAACAGATTTTGATGAATTATTATATTCAAATGATATATCTAAATTGATATTTTGCGGAATGATGAGTCATCTTTCAATAGACTCGACTATTAGAGCAGCAAAGGATTACGGTTATGAATGTGTTCTTGCTTATGATGCCTGCGCTGCCTGCGATCTTAAATTCGGCGTAATGAGTATTCCAGCTTCAGCAGTTAATGCCTCATTTGCAGCTTCTTTGCATGAAGCCTTCGCTGAAATTTCTGAAACAGAAAAACTTCTGACTTTAATTTAAGCCCCCCTATGCTCTTCCCGTTATAAAATTTGCGGGGAGAGCTTTTTTAGCTAATTATATTATAATTTCTGTATTCTTCTATTTTCTAATACAACTGCAAGCAATTAAAAACTATGAAATATCCCGTTTTCTATTATTTCAACATGCAAATTTTTTGTTTTAAAATCCTTTATGCTTGATTTAGATTTTTATTCATTATATGCTTGTCAAATAATCCCTTTCATTTTCCAGTGACATCAAATATTTCGGAGGTGAATTCACCATGAAAAGAATTGAAGAATGGGCAAACAAACTTATTGCCAGCAAAATCGACCCGGAT
>JAKJGA010000110.1 GCA_022704645.1 Spirochaetota bacterium | reverse complement strand
ACGGATATTATAACGGAAAAGGTAAAGAATATTATACTGACGGTTCAATTTATACGGGAGACTTTGTTGACGGAAAAAGAAGCGGAAACGGTGAAATGAAGCTCAAATCAGGTGAAAAGTATATAGGTCAATGGAAGGACGGCTTCAGAAACGGAACCGGATCCGAATATGACTCTGCCGGGAAACTGGTCAGAAAAGGCCGTTTTGTTAATGATTCATATGTTTTGACTGAATAATAAAAATTTGTTGATAAATTTTGTGGAACAATTTCTGTTTCATTGAGGGAAAAATATGAAAAAAATCGTTGTTTTATTTGTTTCGGTGTTTTGCTTCAATCTTTTTGGTCTCAATGTAGATGTAAATGAGCTTAAAAAAGGAAAGAAAATTGATTTTATAAATTATACCGGCGCCGGAAGAAATGATCCGACATCGGCTGTACGCGGCATTGGTTCCTCGCTTGCGGATAAAATGAATTCTGCGGATGAAGCTCGTTTTATGATGAAATATTCCGTTAAACGTGTAGTTTCGGATAAAGAGCCGGAAAAACTTTCTGCGGAGATTTTTTCGATTCATAAAGATGCCCAGGTCGATCATGTTAACAATATACGAAAAATTCTTTCAGCATATTTCGAAAAACGTTTCGGTTACAATAAGGACGAAGCATACGCACTCGCTGTTTTTTCAACATATTACAATGCTGTTTACCGTGGAAATGTTGATTATCTCAAAACTGTATATAAGACTGAAGTAATGAAAAATATCAACGCTGCTAATGCCGGACTTGCTGTCAGATATGATGAATGGCCCGGAAAAACCAAAATTCTGATTCCTCTAAGCGAAGGGGCTTCGGGAACTATTGATCCGGATGAAATATCAGGTAAAGACATTATTAAAGAAGTCCGCAAAGATGACGGAAATATCGAACCGCGTAAAACGGTAGTTGATATTAAAGAAAAGCAGATAGAAAAAGAGAAGCAGGAAATTGAGAAGGAAAAAAAGCGCATTGAAGAAGAAAAAAAGATAAATGATGAAAAGAAGAAAAAAATAGAAGATGATAAGAAGAAAATTGAAGAAGAAAAAAAGAAAATTGTTGAGAAAGATAAAGAAATAGAAAATAAGAAAAAGGAAAATGCTAAGATAACTGATCCTGAGAAGAAAAAACAGGAAGACAAGAAGATAGAAGACGAAAAAAAGAAAGTTGATCAGGCAAAAGAAGAAGTTAAGAAAAAGGAAGAAACTGTTAAGCAGGAAGAAAAGAAAAATGAGCAGCAGGTTACTGATAATAAAAAGAAAGAAGAAGATGTAAAGAAAAAGGAAGATGAAGTAACCAAGAAAGAAGAAACAGTTAAGGAAGAAAAGAAAGAGATCGCGAATGATGAATTGAAAAAAGACGTAAAAAAAGGCGATCCGAAAGCAGTAGATAAACTCAATGAGAAAGAGAAGGACCTTGCTAAAAAGGAAGAAGAACTTAAAAAGAAGGAAGAAGCTCTAAAGAAGAATCAGGCTGACAGAAACGTTATCGGAGATAAGATCTACTATCTTAAAATACGTGAATTCTTAAGAAACGGAAATTATAATAATGATCTCTGCATGATTGATGCGGCAAACCGCAAGATACTTTTTAATTCAAACATTCCTAATATCAGCGGAAGTAAATATGACCTTTTTGCCGAAGGCATTGTTGTCATTACAAGGGTTGATAATGAATATACTGAACATCGTTTGACGCTTGTTGACAAGGAAAAACTGACATCTCTGAAAACAGGCACGGATAATATCTTTCACAGAAGTTTTGTTGAAATACGAGACGGATTTATTTTCGCGATAGTTAAGGATAAGGATCAGTATTTTCTCGGCCGTTTTGACAAGGATTTGAAACTCACTGCCAAATCCGAAAGACGTATAGCTCAGGATACATTTTTGACTTTTTACGGTGATTTTGTTTATATTAACAGTGAGGATAAGAAAATTCTTGTTCTTAACAAGGCCGATCTTAAATTTGTTGATGTGATTGATCCGACAAAAATTTCTAGTAAGTAGATTAAAGGATAATGAAATGAAAGCAGCATGTTTTACCGTCGCGGCAATGGATTATTTTCCTCAAAGAAATGAATACTTTGCGGGCGGTAACTCGCTGAATCAATCCATACGTTTCAAGGATCTCGGCAATGAGACCGCGTTTATAGGCGCAGTCGGAACGGATGATGCCGGAGAAAGAATTTATTCTCTTTTTCTTCGAAAGAACGTCGATGTTTCGCATCTCTACCGGATACAGGGTCCCACGGCTTCAAACGAAATTGTTAATGACTCGCGCGGTGAACGCTTCGGAGTTGAAGGCGCTTGGAATAACGGAGTTTACGGAGATTTTATGCTTCGCGAGTCGGATTGGGAATTTATTTCAGGCTTTGATGTCTGGTCTACTCATGCAAATAACCCGAATTATGCCGAAACTTTGCGCAGAAAAACAGAAAAGAATTTTCTTGCAGTTGATTTTCTTCATTTCGATACATATGATCTTCTTGAAGCCGGATTTAATTCTATTGATATAGCTTATTTCGGAGGCACAGAAAAACAGAGTCCGGAGCTGTTGAAATTCTCAGAGAAGTTTTCCGGCATTATCGTTTTGACTCTCGGCAGTGACGGAAGCATTGCCTTCAGCAGAGGTAAAATGTTTAAGCAGAATGCTTTTGAAACTGACAAGGTAATCGACACTACTGGATGCGGAGATGCTTTTCAGGCATCTTTCACAAATGAATATTTTCACTCCAAGAATATTGAAAAAGCATTATTGGCGGGTGCTTCTGCCGGAAGAGAAGCTGCTAAAAGTTTCGGCGGCGTTCCCTGGTTATGATTTTAATTGACCCGGATAATCGGCTTTGCTTAATGTCTTCATGGATAAAATAACTCAAAATATAAAAGCCTATAATAAAAATGCCTCAAAGTTCGCTTCAAGATTTGCGGATTTCGAACCATATCTCAATGCTATGGATGATTTTATCGAATTGTTGAAAGACAATTGTTCCTGTCTTGATCTTGCTTGCGGTCCCGGAAGTTTCAGTGCGCGGATAGCCTCCCGTTTCAACGGCGCAAAAATTACCGGAGTTGATATTTCATCATCGATGATCGATTTGGCAAAAGCAGCCGTTCCAAATGGTGATTTTAGATGCATGAATATTCTTGAGGCTGAGTTTGATGAAGCTCAATTTGATGCAGTCCTCCTGTCTTTCTGTATAGTTCATCTGAACAGGGATGAAGCAGTATCAATCATTGAAAAATCCTCGCGTTTTCTAAAAAGCGGCGGTTTACTTTATATTTCTTTTATGGAAGGGAAAACTGACGGTTTTGAAAAAACGAGTTTTTCGGATGATGAAATATATTTCCATTATCATAACGAAAATGAAATAATACGAGTTATGGAAGATAACGGTTTGCGCGCTGTAAAAAGGTACAGTCAGGATTATGCTGAAGCTGACGGAAGTATTACCAAGGATGTATTTGTTTTTGGAGAAAAAAAATTATGAAGGTAACAGTATTATCTGATAATAGTCCGGATCCCGGGGGATTGCTGACAACAGAGCACGGGCTTTCGTTATGGATTGAATTCGACGGCAAGAAAATACTTTATGATGCGGGTCAGGGTGAAATATTCAGCCAGAATGCCGCTAAGCTCTCGGTTGATATTTCAGAGGCTGATTTTGCGGTTATTTCACATGGGCACTATGATCATACCGGCGGACTCGGTTATTTTTTGTCGAACAACACTCAGGCTGAAGTTTTTCTGCACAAAAAAGCGTGGGACAATCATCTTTCTCTGAATACTGGCAAAATGCGTCAAATAGGAATGGATAATGAACTCAGAGAGAAATATTCAGACAGATTTGTTGAAATAGATCATGATCTAATCGGATCTCCCTTTTCATTCATAGTTAAAAATGAAAATCACGGCGGATTCCAGCCTTCGGGGAATAAAAATCTTTTGGTTGAAACGGAATCAGGAATAGTTGAAGACGATTTTTCTCATGAGTTGATTTTTGTCGCAGATACCGGGGATTCTCTGGCAGTTTTCTGCGGATGCTCTCATCAGGGTGCTGGAAATGCCGTTAAAAGTGTGAATCAAAAATTCCCGGGCAGAAGAATTTCGGCTTTTTTCGGCGGTTTTCACATTTCAAGGCCCCGTGAAGATGAATTATCTGAAGATCGGGAAACACTTCATCTTTTTGCTGATGAACTCCTTTCGTTGGGGGTTGAAAAGTATTATACCGGTCATTGCACTGGATTGAAGGGATATGCGGAAATGAGTTTGCATATGGGAAATCGCATTGAAAGTTTCTGTGCAGGTAAAACGTTTACGGTATAGTCTGTATTTTGATGTAAATTGCCGGAATTTCCCTTTTTTCGAAAAAAAATTAGAATAATTTGTTAATTTTAAGTGTTTTATCACACTACATATATGAGCTGCATCAGCAGTGAATAAATACGTGTATGGAGTCGGTGATGAACAGGAGATCGGTTGTCCGGAGTGTTGTTGCTTTTGTTTTAATCTCTATTTTTGTTGTATTTTTGACCTTTATTCTAATGAAGAAATTTGCTTGCACATCGGAAGCGGCAGAATCGTCTTCGGATAACAGTCTGCAGGAAGAAAGGAAGTCATCTGTAATTGCAGTTGATTCGGAAAAAGTGAAAACAGTTAAAACTGATAAAAAATCATTCAAAACCGTTAAAAAGGATAAATCCAAAAAGACGTCCGGATTTAAAAACAATGATGAGATTAAACAGGAATATGGCAAAATTGAGACGGTTTATCTGTTCAGCGGCGAAGTATATACGGGTGCCGTGATACAAAATGATGCGGAAAAATATACGATTGTAACAGTCGGCGGCGTGATAAATATTCCGATGTCGGAAGTTAAAATAAGAAACATTATAAGGTAGAAACTCATTAATCGCATCAATTAATCTCAATTAATTTTCATTTATTAATAGTGATTAATTGATGTTAAAAAAAATTTAGAGAAAATACATTTTGTTGATGACATAATGAGACATAATATGTAAAGTTTGTTCACTTTCAACGGGGGAAAATATGTTCAAACTGGAAGAAGACAAACCATTGACTACAGTAATTAAGGTAGTTGGAGTGGGCGGAGCCGGAACAAATGCGGTAAACCGTATGATTTCTACTGGAATGGAGGGTATCGATTTTATTGTAGTAAATACCGATGCTCAACAGCTGAATCAGTCTCTTGCAGTAAACAAAATCCAGATAGGCTCAAAGCTGACCAAAGGTCTCGGCGCCGGTGCTGACCCTGAAGTAGGACGGGGTTCCGCTCTTGAAGATAAAGATAAAATCCAGAAGCTGTTGAAAGGCGCAGATATGGTTTTTGTAACTGCCGGAATGGGCGGCGGAACAGGTACGGGAGCTGCTCCTATAGTTGCCGAAATCGCAAAAGAAACCGGCGCGCTTGTTGTTGGTGTTGTTACGAAACCTTTCCGTGTCGAAGGCAAAAAGCGTCTCGAAAGAGCCGATGAAGGTATGCGTAACCTTAAAGAAAAAGTTGATACAGTCATAACAATTCCGAATGATCTTCTTCTTAAAATAATTGATAAAAAAACTCCGATTGAAGAGGCTTTTAAATTAGCGGATGATATTCTCCGTCAGGGTGTCCAGGGTATTTCTGATATAATAATGGAAACCGGTCTTGTTAATGTCGATTTTGCAGATGTTAAAACTGTCATGAAGGAAACCGGAGATGCTCTTATGGGTGTTGGTATCGCTTCAGGTGAGAATAAAGCGAATGAAGCAACAAAAATGGCTATTCATTCGCCTCTTCTTGAGGAAACCAGCATAGAAGGTGCTAA
>JAKJGA010000109.1 GCA_022704645.1 Spirochaetota bacterium | reverse complement strand
AACGATCAAATCATCCTTATCGATATCGGCAGTCATGAAGAACTTTATTGAACAATCTCAGTCCCCTCTATATTCTTTTCTTCCTTTAAGCTTCCATGTTATTATCAACAACAATACTACAAAAGGGATTGCGGCAAGACTTATTATATCACCGGTTGAAGCGTTAGCAATCCATGCGCGGTAAATGTTTCCTCCGTCAAGAAAGCTTGTAAATAGTCCGTCATAGCCTTCGATTTTATTATTATATTTCACGGACATTTCAGTCAATACCGGCGCATAGTACGAAGCGTAGTAAAGATTACCGATTACAACAGGTACACCTATCAGGAACGAACGTATAATGTTTCCTCTTGCCGCGGTGACTATTATCGCAGACGGCACCAGTAGATTCGTCAAATCCCCAATCGGTATAAAATTTATTTTCGGAAGAATAACAGCGAGAATGATTGAAGCCGGCATTAAAAACAACGCTGTTACCAGAACAGCAGGAATTCCAAATAGCACAGCAACATCAAGCCCTATATAACTCGTCCCGATATGCGGAAAGTTCTTATTGATAAATGTTTTCATACCTTCAGAAACCGGTATCAATGCCGAACCCAGAATTTCTCCCATCTTCGGCAGAATAAAAACAACTGCCGAGAAACTCACAGCAAGCGTCATCAGTTCGCGGATTTCATATCCGCCTGCAATTCCGAGAAGGAGTCCGGTGATAAAACCTATTATCATTGGTTCTCCGGCAAGTCCGAGATTTTTTCTGATATGTTCCGGATCAGCCTTTACAGAACGCAGAAATGGAATTTTACCGATAATATAATCAGAAACAAGCGCGATCGGAAAATGTATAACCGCAGACAGATGCGGAATACATATTCCTTCCATGCCGGAAATTTTATTTACCATCGGCGCGCTCCATTCAGCAAGCTTCAGCGTAAGAATAAAGCTTAACGATGAAATAACTACCGCAATCCAGACGGAATCCGTCATAAACTGAATCAGCACAGCGAGAAATATCACATGCCAGTAATTCCAGATGTCGATATTTACTGTTTTCGTCAGACGCGAAAGAAGCATAATTATATTAATCACAATAAATATCACGAGCAGCAGCGGTGCCAGCTCATAAGTCCAGGCTATACGGGCAAGCGGAGGCCAGCCTGTATCAAGAACCGGCATATTCATTCCCGTCCGCAAAATAAATGCTTCAATAACAGGTTTGATTATTTTTACGAAAAAATCAAACGTCATAAATATTCCGATAAATCCGATTCCCAAAGTCAGTGCCGATCTGAGCGCCGTTGCGATTTTCATTCTGAAAACAAGCGCCATTACGAAAATAATAACCGGAAGCAGAACAAAAGGCTGAAAGCTCAAAAAGTAAGTTAGAAATTTCTGAATATATTCCATCGGATCCACCGTTTATCCTTTATGATTTCACTGATAATATAGCAGTTATATTGAATTATTTCAAAGCAGTTCCATGATTAATTCAAATTAAAAATATTATTCTTTTAAGTTCATTTTCACTTCACAATGAATTCACAGTAATTTCATATTCCCCCGCATAACTCTATTCAAGCACAATTCGTATTTTCATGAATATAAAGGAGATCAGCATGAAATCAATAAAACACTCTTGTCTTTGGTCATTTATTTGCATAATCAATTCAATTTTCGGTTTTCTCGTAGCATCATCGTATAATTTTTCTCAACTATCGATGATGCTTGCAATAGCTTGTTTTCTCATTTTCTTTATTTTATTTCCTCGAACACACAGATATCAATCAATTAGTAATAATTCAATTCTTTTCAGATCATTAATTATCGGATACTTTATCAATTCTATTATTATTCCCGCTCATTTTATAATAGGATGTTTTTCAGTCCAAATCGTTTCAAGCGGCTCAAAAATATTACCAGATTTAATCACACCTGCCATAGCTGTAGCAAACTTCGCCCAAATATTTTTTACAACAATAATAATGGGATTACTTCTTAATATTATGGCGCTGATTATATCTGCAGTCATTTATTTTATTCAGAAATTTGCGGCAAAGATATTTGTTTTTTCAAACATTTACAGCTCTAACCAATTGAATCAATGATATTTAATTTCAGCAAATACATGAAAACAATCAAAGGTAAAACAATGAAAAGGCTATTCGACATAACATTTTCTTTACTTGCATTGACTGTCTTCGCTTTTCCCGTAATACTGATTTCGATAGTTCTTGTACTCAGAGAAAAGCATCCGGTTATTTTCAAACAGAATAGAATAGGTTTAAATAAAAGCATATTCGCCATATACAAATTTCAAACAATGGTAAACGAAGTTCCGACAAAAACCGGTAAATTTTTACGCAAAACCGGATTGGATGAAATACCTCAGTTCATAAATGTTTTGAAAGGTGAAATGAGTATTGTCGGACCAAGAGCTTTGACAGATTACGACATCAAAAGACTTAACTGGAACACCGCGACTTACTCAATACGATGGAATGTTAAACCCGGCATATCAGGATTTGCACAGATATACGGCGGACAGAATAAGGAAACGTCATGGTATTGGGACAAAAAATATATCGATCACTCAAACATTGTAATCGATCTCATCGTTGTAATTATTTCCTTTGCCATGAATTTCATCGGAAAACGCAGAGTAAGAAATATAATCTGGTTAAACAAGGATTTAAAATAAATGAAAGTTAAAATGATACTGCCTTCACTTACTGAAGCAAAAAGCCCATTTTTCAGACCGATTAAGTACTCATTGTTTCCTCCTCTGGGACTGGCAACACTGGCGGCATTTTTTGATGCTGATGATGAAATTGATTTACAGGATCAGCATGTCGAAAATTTAAATCTGAATGATTCACCTGATCTCGTTATGATTCAGGTATACATTACCAATGCTAAACGCGCATACTCAATAGCAAATCATTACAGATCCAAAGGAGTTTTTGTGGTTCTCGGAGGTCTGCATGTAACCGCTCTGCCGGATGAAGCCGAGAAGTATGCCGACACGATTTTTATTGGACCGGCTGAACAGACTTTACCGGTTTTCCTGAAGGATTATAAAAATAAATGCACAAAAAAAAGATACGTTTCCGCACACGGACGCACAATTCAAGATCTGCCTCCTGTTCGAAGAGACCTTATCAAAAGAAACAAATATCTTGTTCCGAACTCCCTTGTTATATCAAGAGGATGCCCGCATCATTGCGATTTCTGCTATAAGGATTCATTCTACAAAAACGGCATTTCTTTTTACACTCAAAGAGTTGATGAAATACTTCAGGAAATTTCTCGGCTGAAAGGACGACATTTATATTTTCTGGATGATCATTTGTTCGGAAACCCCAAACTTGCCCGTGAACTTTTTGAAGGGATGAAAGGATTAAACAGGGTTTTTCAGGGAGCAGCGACTGTAAAATCTGTTTTAGAAGGAAACTTGATCGAAAAGGCAGCACAGGCAGGCCTAAGAAGTATTTTTCTTGGTTTTGAAACATTCTCGCCGGAAAATCTCAAGCAAAGCAGCAAATTCCAGAATCTCAAATTAAATTACGAATTTGCAGTCAAAAGACTTCACAGTTTAGGCATTATGATTAACGGCAGCTTTGTATTCGGATTCGACAATGACGATTCAGATGTATTCAAAAGAACAGTCGACTGGGGCATAGAGAATTCTATAACTACAGCGACATATCATATTTTAACTCCTTATCCAGGAACAAGTCTTTACGAATCAATGATGAATGCCGGACGTATAATAACAAAGAACTGGGATTTCTATGATACCCGTCATGTAGTTTATAAAACAAAAGGATTAACTGCCGAACAACTCGAAGATGGTTATAATCAATCATATAGCGATTTTTACAAATGGAACAGCATTATCAAATCATCTTTTTCTCATGATACTTTTAAGCATATGATGAAACATTTATTATATACAGCAGGATGGAAAAAATTTGAACCTTTATGGAAGTTAATAATAAACACAGGAGGATTGCAGAAAATGCTTCCTGTACTTGAAATGCTTCTATGCGAAGTTAAGCATAAATCAGAGAAAAATACAGCGGTAGAGAAATCGGATTTGTTACTTAACTTAACCGATGTTTAAAATTTATTCATTTTAAACATCGGCAATCGGAATGAAAGATTAAATATAAGTCTATTGTATTGACATATTTATTAACCTCAGACAGAATAGACCGTAGTATTTTTGATTATATGATAAGGTCTTTTTAAGTATAAAATGAAATATCTAATCATAACCGGCGGAATTTATCATTTAATATGTGCATTATTCCACATAGCTTTCCCGGGATTATACAAATGGAATTTATTGATCAAAGATATAAATCAAACCAAAAAATATCACATCAAAGACATCATATACACTTCCAACAGTCTCATTGGACTTATTTGGCTCATGTTTGCAGCTTTATCATTTTTCATGTCGGATGAATTAATTTCAACACGCCTTGGCAATTTTATTCTTTATATCATCACCGGGATATGGTTTGTCAGAATCTTTATTCTTTTTCCGATTTATACGGGATTCAGGAATATTTTTTCATTATTACGATTCATATTTTTTATTATAGGATTTATACTATATCTGATACCATCATTATCAGCTGTATATAATTATTGAGAATCGATTATAAGATTATTAATTATGAAACGAATATTAAATACATTAACAAAATTAACCGAAGACATGAAAGGCGTGTGGGCTTTGCTGAACAGCACTGCCGTTTATCTTGAAACAGGTGAGATGTTCGAGGAATACGAACTCATGTTTCAGATATGGAGAAAACTGCTTTTGATAAACCGCAATAACGCAGATGTTTTCAAAGAAGTCAGAGCAGACATTATTCAATTCAGAAAAGCTTTGAGAAATGATGGACATGATCTTAGAATGTCCGGAAAGGATTTGAGGATTACAGGATTTAAAAGCGACGACTGCATCAAATACGGATACAAACGTGCAGTTCTTTATATCGGCTCAAAAAGAATCAGTTATCTGACCGGTCATGAAAACCATATAGACCTTGCTGAAAGATTTTTCAGACTGCATGAACACACAGATGAGAAAAGCTACAACAACCTTCATTATATCTGGTTCAGATGGCATGAGAATTTTCTCGATATTGCAGGTTCCGACACTGAAACAAAAGAAAATTTTGAAATTTTAACTAACATAATAAGAAGAAAAAAAATGATCGTTCTAAGCATGCTGAAAGATTTGTATTAAATCATTAAAGGTAACTAAATGAATAAACTCATTCACCTCACATCACTCTTGTTAACATTAACTCTTGCGATCAATTTTGCTTCATGCAAAACAAAGAGAAACAGAAACCCTAACATTAAGCCAATTCAATTCAGACTTGTTAAAACAGGTGCAGAAAATATTTTTACTCAGAAAGATCATTCTGTAGATTATCTTGAAGAAACGGTACTAATGAGTGAAAAAGATATATCCTGGATTTCTGCGCAAAAGAATGCTATCGGACGCCCCATTATGAGAATAATTCTGACCGATGAAGCATCTAAAACCTTCTATGACATCACAAAAAATAATATGGGCAGGATTATTGCTGTCGTACTTGACGGAAGAGTTATTTTCTCTCCCAAAATCATGGCGCAAATAACAGATGGAGACTTTGAAGTATCCGGTGAATTTTCCAACAAACAAATGGAAGAACTGGTAAATGTTTTGAATGGAAGAAAGTAAATAAATTTCATTTCATCGCAAATCCATATTCATTAAAACTATTTGATTTTTATCAGCTAAGGTATTATGATGACTTGTTTGAGAGGGATATTATGAAATACTTATTATTATCGGTAATTTTCGCCGTTACTGTTTTTTCTTCGTGCACAAAAAAAG